>DBEWTR010000174.1:0-2467 GCA_048205775.1 Collinsella sp.
CGCCACCGGGCCAAGGTGCAAGCCGGCCATAGCAAAAACGCACAGGTAACCGCAAATGGAGACCATCGTGGTTGCCGTCTTGTACTTGCCGAGCTTATCGGCCGCAACGACCACACCGGCCGCACTCGCGACCATGCGAAGGGCGCTCACCAGAAGCTCACGGAACAGGATAATGAACACGGACCACACGGTCACTGCGCCAAAATCCAAGAACAGCAGCAGGGCCGAGAACACGAGCAGCTTATCGGCGATGGGGTCCAAGAATTTACCGAAGTCGGTGATCTCGTTGCGCGAACGCGCCAGATAACCGTCGACCTTATCGGTGCACGACAGGATCACATACAGAATGAAGGCAGCGGCGGCGAGCGGGCCGTCGAAGGTGCTCCAATCCGTACCGGCAACACTCGTGTGAGAAAGCGCCGACACGATCATGAACACCGGGATAAAGACGATGCGAACGCACGTCACGATGTTGGCGGGCGTCCAGACACTCGTCAGTTCCTTATTACTCTCGTTAGCCACGACGCTCTCCTACTCCACAACATGACCGATAAGCTCGTAGCAGAAGCTATCGGTAAACTCGACGGTCAGAATATCGCCCACGGACGCCTCGCTGGCGTCCAGATGCACCGCGCCATCGGAATCGGGCGCCTGGAACCAGGCATGGCCGATCAGCTCGGCGCCATCCTCGGTCTCTTCGATACCGTCGACGATTACCTGGGCGCGCTCGCCCACATGTGCGGCGGTGGCGGCAAAACCGAGCGACTCGGCTAGGTCCATGGCCTCCTGGGCGCGCTCGAGCTTGACCTCTTCGTCGACCTGACCCTCCATCTTAGCGGCCAGGCTGCCTTCCTCACGCGAGTAGGCAAAGACGCTCGTGTAGTCAAAGCCGACGGTGTCCATAAAGTCGATAAGGTCACGGAACTCGTCGTCGGTCTCGGTCGGGAAGCCGACCATGGCCGTGGAACGGATCACGATGCCGGGGATGCGCTCGCGAAGGTCGCGGAACAGATCCTCGAGCTCCTGGCGCGAACCGGAGCGACGCATGGCCTTGAGAATGCGCGCGTCGCAGTGCTGCACGGGGATATCGATATAGGGCAGCACCTCGGGCGTATCGCGAATCGTCTCGATGAGTTCGTCAGTCATGCCCTCGGGCTGCAGATAGAGCACGCGGACCCAGACGTTGTGCGGGCGCACGGCCTCGGCGACGGCACGCAGCAGCTGCGCCAGATTGCGCGGCGAGCCATCGGCGACGTCCTCGTCGGCAAAGTCGGTACCCCAGATGCCCGTGTCCTGGCCGATCAGCACGATCTCGCGCACACCGCCGGCAACCAGGTCGCGCACCTCGGAGATGATGCTCTCGGCATTGCGCGAATGATAGCGGCCGCGGATGTAGGGAATCATGCAGAAGCTGCAGAAGCGGTTGCAGCCATCGGAAATCTTGACGTAGGCGACAGCACCCTCGACGGTGCGTTTGACCTGCGGGATATAGGCTGCAATCTCACGCTCGACACCCAGCACGCCATCGATGACCGCCACGATGCCATCTTCCTCGTCGGCCTTCACAAAGGCAGCGACCTCTGGCAGCTCGTCAGGCAGGTCGTCGCCATAGCGCGACGGCACGCAGCCGCACATGACGATGGGGCAAGAACGAACGCCGTCCTGAACCTCGTTGGCGAGCTCGAGCGTGGTCTCGATGCTCTCGGACGTTGCGGAGGCGAGGAACGAGCATGTATTGACGATGGCGATATCGGCGTCCTGCGGGTCGAATGCCTCCTCGTAGCCTGCGGCGGTCAAAAGAGAACGCATGCGGTCGGTGTCAACCTCGTTCTTAGCGCACCCGAGGGTGATGTAGAGCACGGAGCCCAACGGTGTATCCATGTTGGAGAGCGGTCCTTTCGAATGATATTAGCGGTAGTTGGTGAACTGCAGCGGCTGACCGTAGTCCTGGTCGCGCAGGAACTGGATCACGGTCTGCAACGCGTCCTTCGAAGCAGAGGAAACACGCAGCTTGTCGGCCTCGATGGTCACCTTGACCTTGAGCTTTTGCTCCTTGATGTCCTTGTTGATCTTCTTGGCGGTCGCCTGGTCGATACCCTCGACGATATGGCCGAGCACGCGCACGGTGCCACCCGATGCAGCCTGCGGAGCATCCCACGAGACAGCCTTGAGGTCGATGCCGCGCTTGATGAGCTTGGAGCTCAGCACGTCGACAATCTGTTTGGAGACAAAGTCGGCCGGGGCGTTGATCGTAAAGAGCTTGTCGCCCTTCGAAAGCTCGATCGTGGCGCCGGAATCCTTAAGGTCATAGCGCTGGGAAATCTCGCGCGTGGTCTGCTGGAAGGCATTGTCGACCTCTTGCATGTTGACCTCGGACACGACGTCGAAGCTGGAATCTTTAGCCATGATGTTTCCTTTCGCGTACGAGCGGCCTAGTAGCTATCGTACGAATTGTCGGTAGAATCGG
>DBEWTR010000337.1:0-1871 GCA_048205775.1 Collinsella sp.
CTCGGAGTTGAAGCCCACGCCCTTGTTGCCCACGCGGTCGGCGATGATCTTGTCCAGACCCACAAAGGCACCGCCGCAGATGAACAGGATGTTGGTCGTGTCGATCTGCAGAAGCTCCTGCTGGGGATGCTTGCGGCCGCCGGTGGGCGGAACGCTGGCCACCGTGCCCTCAAGAATCTTAAGCAGCGCCTGCTGAACCCCCTCGCCCGAGACATCGCGGGTAATGGAGAGGTTCTCGGCCTTGCGGGCGATCTTGTCGATCTCGTCCACGTAGATAATGCCGACCTGTGCGCGCTCAATATCGCCATCGGCGGCGTTGATGAGCTTGAGCAGGATGTTCTCCACGTCCTCGCCCACGTAGCCGGCCTCGGTAAGCGCGGTAGCGTCGGCGATGGCAAACGGCACCTCGAGGATGCGCGCGAGCGTCTGGGCGAGCAGGGTCTTACCGGTACCGGTGGGACCGAGCAGCAAAATGTTGGACTTGGCGAGCTCTACCTCGTCCATATCGTCGTCGAACTGCGAGCCCATACCGTCGTCGAAGGCAGACACCGCGGCGCCGCCCTCGATCACGCGACGATAGTGGTTGTACACGGCCACCGACATGGCGCGCTTGGCGTCCTCCTGACCCATAACATAGGCCGAAAGCTCGTCATAGATCTCGTGCGGCGTCGGCACGTGTGTGATGACCTGACGGTCGTCCTCGAGCTCAAAGCCCTCGGTCTCGGGGTCAGCGGCGGGCTGGGACGCAGCCTGGCCGTGGTCGTTGAGGAAACCCGGGAGATTGCCGTTGCGGGCGGCGTCCATAAAGTCCGAAGCCAGCGACTCCTCCAGAATCTCGGAACAGGCGGCGACGCACTCGTCACAGATAAAGATGTTGGTCGGTCCCTTTACGAGGCGACGGACCTGGCCCTGCTCTTTTCCGCAGAAGGAGCAGCGGATGGGATTGCCGTTCTCGTCAAAGTTGTCCTGCATGTTTCCTGCCATCCTAGGCGTCCTTCGCGGCGAGATCGCGCGAGGTGACGATACGGTCGATCAGACCGTAGTCGAGGGCCTCGGCAGCGGTCAGGTAGTTGTCGCGCTCGGTATCGGCCTGGACTTTCTCGATGGGCTGGCCCGAGGCGTCGGACAGGATCTGGTTGAGCTCGCGGCGGGTCTTCTTAATCTCCTCGGCCACAATCTCGATCTCGGTCTGCTGGCCCTGGGCACCGCCGCTGGGCTGGTGAATCATGACCTTGGAGTGCGGCAGGCAGAAGCGTTTGCCCTTGGCGCCGGCCGAAAGCAGCACGGCGGCCATAGACGCGGCCATACCCACGCAAATGGTCGAAACCTGCGGCTTGATAAAGTTCATAGTGTCAAGAATCGCCAGACCGGAGTAGACCTCGCCACCGGGCGAATTGATGTAGAGCGAGATATCCTTCTCGGCATCCTGGCTCTCAAGATGCAGCAGCTGGGCAACGACCAGGTTGGCGCTGACGGAGTTGATCTCCTCGCCCAAGAAGATGATGCGGTCGTTGAGCAGGCGCGAATAGATATCGTAGCTGCGCTCGCCGCGCGGCGTCTGCTCGATAACGTATGGCACGAGGGCGGAATCGAACTTAGCGATCATACGCATCTCCATTTCTCTCTTGCGGACCAAATTGGTTCTAGATAAACGTACGGTGCCCGCATGCTATGCATTGGCTGGCACCGTACGAAGCAACCGGATAACCGGTGTATAACTTTACCCCATCACGGGCGCACCCATGCGCTCGTGGGCAAGGTGGCGAGAATTACTCGGCGTCCTTGGCGGTCTCGTCGACCTCGGTCACCTTGGCGTTCTCGACCAGGTGGTCGACGGCCTTGGAGCGACGGATGGACTCGCGGACGGCAGG
>DBEWTR010000339.1:0-2094 GCA_048205775.1 Collinsella sp.
ATGACATGTTTGGAGGCTGACGTACACGTTTGAGTGGAGCGGGCCGGCGTTGGAGCGCGCCAGCACTTGCGCCCAGCAAAAGTCGCACCTATCCTATGACGCCGCCCCTGCGCCGCCCGCGATGTGCTAGCGTTTGGATGAACAAAACGAGCCCGTGCGGAAAGGAGCCGGACCGTATGCCATGCGATAGCAAATCTCCGCTGTCTCGCGAGACCGATGCGCCCGAGACCATCGTCAAGCTGGAATGCGACATCGACGATGCGTCGCCCGAGGTACTCGCCTACGCCGCCGACCGTCTGCGCGAGGCGGGTGCGCGCGAGGTGCACTGGCTGCCCCTCTATTGCAAGAAAGGCCGTCCCAGTTGGCAGCTACAGGTAATCTGTGCTCACGAGGATATCGAGCGCCTGCAGACGATTATCTTTTTGGAAACCACGACCAACGGCATTCGTCGCCAGGTCATGGAGCGCGTTTGCCTGCCACGCCGCTTTGAGCGCGTAACGACGCTATGGGGCGAGGTGTCCGTCAAGGTGGCAACCCTGCCCGACGGCAGCGAGCGTGCAGCGCCCGAGTACGAGGACTGCGCCCGTCTCGCCCGCGAGCACAATGTGCCGCTCCAGCGCGTGATGCAGGCGGCACAAGCCGTGGCACTGCGATTTGAATAACGCGGCTGGTGGCGACATCCTGCGCCCAGCCATATCAACCCTATTCGAAAGGATCTCCCCATGAAATACCTCATCGCCTCCGACATCCACGGCTCGGCATATTGGGCCGAGCGCCTGGTTGCCGCCATCGAGTCCGAGCAGCCCGACCGCATCGTGCTGCTGGGCGACCTGCTCTATCACGGTCCGCGCAACGACCTGCCGCGCGATTACGCCCCCAAGCGCGTGATCCCGCTGCTCAACGCCCTGGCCGACCGCATCATCGCGGTACGCGGCAACTGCGATGCCGAGGTCGACCAGATGGTCCTCGACTTTCCCGTCATGGCCGACTACGCCACGCTGTTCGACGAGACCGGCCGCGAGCTGTTCCTGACGCACGGCCATGTCTTTGGCGCCGGCATGCACAACAGCGTCGACCACGCGCCCGCGCTGCCCGAGGGCTCCGCGCTCGTCTACGGTCATACGCACATCAAGGTCAACGAGGAAAGTGCCGCGCACCCGGGCCTGTGGCTCTTCAACCCCGGCAGTGTGAGCATTCCCAAGGACGGCACGCACAGCTACGGCATCTACGAGGGCGGTGCGTTCCGCCACGTGATCCTGGAGGAGGAATAACCATGGCGCAGCATATGGCTCAGCAAAATGCCGAGGGCTCGCGCGATCTGTCCACGCTGATAGACGCGTCGGCCGAGCTGCAGCATCTGGTGCAGACCATCTGGCGTCTGCGTCAGCCCGATGGCTGCCCGTGGGATCGCGAACAGACACACCGCAGCATCGGCAAGAACATGATCGAGGAGGCCTACGAGGCACTCGACTGCATCGAGGCGGACGACGCGGTTCACCTACGCGAGGAGCTGGGCGACGTGCTCATGCAGGTCGTGCTGCATGCGCAGATCGCGGCGGATGCCGGCGAGTTTACGCTGGCCGACGTGGCGCGCGATATCGACGCCAAACTCATTCGCCGTCATCCGCACGTGTTTGGCGATGTAGATGCCGACAGCTCCGACGAGGTGCTCAAGATTTGGGACGAGGTCAAGCTTGCCGAGAAAGCCGCCAAGGACAAGGCCGTGGCGGCGGGCGAGGCCGCGCCCGAGGGTCTGCTCGATGGCGTGCCCACGCATCTGCCGGCGTTGATGCAGGCGCAGAAGGTGTCACGCAAGGCGGCTGCCGTGGGCTTTGAGTGGGAGACGGTCCAGGACGTGTGGGACGAGGTTGCCGAGGAGCGTGCCGAGTTTGAGGCCGAGGCCCCTGGTTCGCCCGAGCGCGAAATGGAGTTTGGCGATCTGCTCTTTGCCCTGGTCAACGTCGCGCGCAAGGAGGGTATCGACGCCGAGAGCGCCCTGCGCGCGAGCACGGCCAAGTTTCGCCGTCGCTGGGCTGCGATGGAACAGATGGCGGCCGATGCCCACGTTGATCTTGCCGAGCTTTCGACCCATGG
>DBEWTR010000348.1:0-4642 GCA_048205775.1 Collinsella sp.
CGAGATGCGCGAGCGTCTGGCGGCACTCATCCCCAGCGGTACCCGCGGCATGTGGGTGTGCACCTTCCATGCCATGTGCGTGCGCATGCTGCGCGAGGACGCTGACCTGCTGGGCTACACCGGTCAGTTCACCATCTACGATGATGACGATTCCAAGCGCATGGTGCGCGATATTATGCAGGCGCTCGGTATCGAGCAAAAGCAATTCCCCATCAATATGATCCGCAGCAAGATCAGTTCGGCCAAAAACGCCATGATCGGCCCCGAGGACATGCTCAAATCCGCCGACAGCCCCAACGACAAAAAGGCCGCGCAGGTCTACCTGGAGCTGGAACGCCGCCTGCGCGCCGCCAACGCGATGGACTTCGACGATCTGCTCGTGCGCACGCTCGAGCTGCTGCGCACCCGCCCCGAGGTGCTCAACAAGTACCAAGAGCGTTTCCGCTACATTAGCGTCGACGAGTATCAGGACACCAACCACGTCCAGTACGAGATCGCCAACCTGCTGGCCGCCAAGTACCAAAACCTCATGGTCGTGGGCGACGATGACCAGTCCATTTACAGCTGGCGTGGCGCCGACATCACCAACATCCTGGACTTTGAGAAGGACTTTAAAAACTGCAAGACCGTCAAGCTGGAGCAGAACTACCGCTCTACGGGTCACATCCTGAGCGCCGCCAATGCCGTGGTGCGCCACAACTCGCAACGCAAGGACAAGCGCCTGTTTACGGCCGAGGGCGACGGCGAGAAGATCCAGGCCTTCCAGGCAAGCGATGAGCGCGACGAGGGCCGCTGGATTGCCGGCGAGATCGAAAAGCTGCACTCCAAGGGCACGAGTTACGACGATATCGCCGTGTTCTACCGCACCAACGCCCAGTCGCGTATCCTCGAAGATATGTTCCTGCGCGCAGGCGTGCCCTACAAGATTGTGGGCGGCACGCGATTCTTCGACCGTGCCGAGATCCGCGACGTCATGGCCTACCTCAAGATGATCGTGAACCCGGCCGACGAGATGAGCGTCAAGCGCGTCATCAACACGCCGCGCCGCGGCATCGGCTCCACCTCGATCCAAAAGATTGAGCAGCTGGCGCGCGACAACCGTTGCTCGTTCTTCCAGGCTTGCGAGATCGCGTGCGCCGAAACCGGCATGTTTAGCGCCAAGGTGCGCAATGGCCTGTCGAGCTTTGTGTCTCTGGTGCGCGAGGGTCGCCGCATGGACGGCGAGCTCAAGGACGTCGTCGAGATGATTGTCGATAAGACGGGCCTGCTGCAGGCTTTCCGCGCCGAGGGCACCATGGAGTCCGAGAGCCGCGCCGAGAACATCCAGGAATTCCTGGGCGTCGCCGCCGAATTTGAGGAGACGCACGAGGATATCGAAGGCACGCTCGAGAGCTTGGAAGAGCTGCGCGCTGCTGGTGTTGCCGATGTGCCCGCCGACGTTGAGCCCGAGCCCGTTGTGGTGAGCGCGCCTGCGCCCGAGCCCGGCCCGTCTGCGCCCGTGTCTTCGTTTGAGGCGCTCGTTGGCGCGCGTGATGCCGCGGGTTCCAATCCGCTCGATAGCCTGGCGGCCCCGGCGCTCTCGCCGCAGGATGCCCTGGCTGCCGCTATCGCGGGCAACGCCTATGCCTCACCGACGGAGCTGCCGGCGGGTGCCGTGCATGCCGACGAGATCGAGCGCACCTACGGCCCGCTCACCTGCAAGGCGCTGCCGGCACTCATGGAGTGGCTGGCCCTGCGCTCCGACTTGGATTCCCTGGCCGGCGAGACGCATGCCATTACCATGATGACCATCCACTCCGCCAAGGGCCTGGAGTTCCCGGCGGTGTTCGTGGCCGGCATGGAGGAGGGTATCTTCCCGCACGTGCACGATTTTGGCGGTAGTGACGATCCGGGCAAGCTCGAGGAGGAGCGCCGCTTGGCCTACGTCGCCATCACGCGTGCTCGCAAGCGCCTGTTCCTGACCTATGCGGCCACGCGTCGCACCTACGGCTCGACCTCTGCCAATCCGCGCTCGCGCTTCCTCAACGAGATTCCGTTTGAGGACATCGAGTTTAGCGGTATCGGTTCTGCCGGGTTTGAGGGCACGGGCTGGGAGAAGCGCGGCGACCGTCACGGCACGTTTGGCTCGGGTATGGGCTCGGATATGTATGGCGGCAAGGTGTTTGGCTCGCATACGCGCTCGACCGGCGGCTCTGGATCGCGTAGCGGATCGAGCTTCGATGACTTCTTTGGCGGCAGCACTTATGGCACCGAGCGCCATCGTGGGGTTTCGCCCGACGCCGGCCGTGTTGCCTCGACCTTTGGCTCGGGCGCGCCGCGAGCCAAAAAGCCGTCATCCAAGGTGTCGCCGACGGTGGAGCGCAAGGTCGATCGCGCCAGCGCATCGCAGGACTTTTCCGCGGGCGATACCGTGAGCCACAAGACCTTTGGCACGGGCACCGTGATCTCGGTCGCCGGAGACATGATCGAGGTCCAATTCGAAAAGACCGGCCAGACCAAAAAGCTGATGAAGGGCTTTGCGCCGATCGTCAAGCTGTCGTGATCCCGGCGGACCTGGGCGGGCGTATAGGGCAACATCGCCTGCTCGGGCAGTCCTGCTCGCACGGAGAGCACATTAAGTGCTCTCCGGCTCGTGCGGAACTCGCGATCGATGTTGCCCTATACGCCCGCCCAGGTCCTTGGGTAACGTTGCTGGACGAACGTCGCTTTGCTCGTTTGCTTTTTGATCTGGAGAGCCGGGTGGGCTGAATACTTAGACATGGCAAGGGGCTCCCCCGTTGAAGAACGGGGGAGCCCCTTGTTTCGTTTTGGTTGTTGTTGCGACCTAGAGGTGGCTGATGATCAGTTCCATCTTGCCTTCGAGGTCGATGGAGCTGACGGTGCTCGGGGCCAGCAGGTGACTTCCCTTGTGGACGGGGTCGCCGCAGACGGTGCCTTCGCCGTCGATGACCGACAGGCACATGAAGGGCCAGCGCTGGTCGAGGGTCTTGCTGCCGTTAACGCGCACGCGATCGACGGTGTAGCAGGGGCAAGACTCGAGCTCGGTCACACCGTCCACCTCGGGCGCGGTCACCGTGCCGTCGGTCGGAGCCTGAGCATCAAAGTTTATGCAGTCGAGGCTCTGCTCAATGTGCAGGGGACGCAGTTTGCCGTCGGTGCCGGGGCGGTCGTAATCGTACAGGCGATACGTCACGTCGCACGACTGCTGCGTTTCCAAAATGAGCGTGCCGGCCTTGATGGCGTGAACGGTACCGGAATCAATCTGGAAAAAGTCGCCCTTGTGGATCGGCAGTACGTTGAGCATGTCGTCCCAGCGGCCCTCCTCGATCATCTGCGCGGCCTCGGCGCGGTCGTGCGCGCGCTGGCCGACGATGATCGTGGCGCCGGGCTCGCAATCCAGCACGTACCAGCACTCGGTTTTACCCAGGCTGCCGTTCTCGTGCTCGGCGGCGTACTCGTCGTTGGGATGAATCTGGATCGAAAGGTCGTCCTTGGCGTCCAGAATCTTAACGAGCAGCGGGAACTCCTTGCCCTCGCAATTGCCAAAAAGCTCACGGTGCTCGGCCCACAGCCACGACAGCGTGTGGCCCGCATACGGTCCCTCAGCAATCTGGCAGTCGCCGTTGGGATGGGCCGAGATAGCCCAGAACTCACCGATGGGACCTTCGGGAATGTCGTAACCAAATACGGTTTCGAGCTGGCGGCCACCCCAGATCTTCTTGCGGAAGATCGGCGTCAGTTTAATCAAATCGGACATATTCATACCTCCATTGTGTTGCGCGGGCGCCGCGCAAAGCAGCGCAAAACGAGCGCCCGCATGACTACAAAAACCTACGCCAACGTTACATTGTGCAACTCAAAGCGGTCGCCAACGTGGCGCGAGGTCGAATACTCAACGGCGGCGCCGCTGTCCAAAAAGCCAATCTGGGTGAGCTCGAGCAGGGGAGAGCCAGGCTTGGTGTCCAAGCGCTCGGCTTCTTCCTCGGTTGCTGCCACGGCGCGAATGGTACGGTGGAAGCTCGAAATCTTCAGCCCACATTGCTCGCGGATGAAGTGGTAGACCGATCCGTACAGGTCCTTCTTTTTAAGGCCTGGAATCAGCTCGAGGGGCATGTAGGTGTACTCGATAACGATGGGCTTCTCATCGGCCTGACGCACGCGCACGATGTGATAGGCAAAGTCATCCTCGGCAATTCCCAGCTGGGCTGCGATGTCCGCTGGTGGATTAACAATCGAGAAATCGTAGACCACCGAGGTCACCTTCTCCCCGCGGTGCTCATACGAAAAGCCCTGGGCACGGTCGTTTTTGCCCTGGAAAAACGCCTGACCGGGAAGTCCCGCCGTGTCCTTAACGTAGGTACCCGATCCGCGTCGGCTGGTAATAAGACCTTCCTCGGTGATTTGCTCGATAGCTCGTTTGACGGTGATTTTGGAAACGCTATAGAGCTCGCAGAACTCAACGACGGTGGGAAGCTTGTCGCCCGGTTTAAGAGTGCCATCCTCGATGCTTCGACGAATATCTGCAGCTATCGCCTCGTATTTGGGAATCATTGAACCTCCTTTCTGACATATATCAATACGCAAGTAAGTATAACCCTTAACAAGGCACCCATATAACCTTTATCTAAGAAGCTCGAGAAAG
>DBEWTR010000350.1:0-2498 GCA_048205775.1 Collinsella sp.
CCCGCCCACCCGGCCCAGCTCATGCCAGCGCCACGCGCTAGTAGTTCACCACCTGCTCCTCAAAGTACGCCTTCGGGTGGTTACACACCGGGCACACCTCAGGCGCCTCGGCACCAACGTGCAGGTGCCCGCAGTTCAGGCACTTCCATACCTTCACGCCCTCACGCTCAAACACCTCGCCCGACTCGATGCGCTCGACGAGTTTGTTGTAGCGCTCCTCGTGGGCCTTCTCGACGGCGGCGACACCACGGAACTTCTCGGCGATCTCGGCAAAGCCCTCCTCCTCGGCGGTCTTGGCGAACTCGTCGTACATCGTGGTCCACTCGTAGTTCTCGCCCGCGGCGGCGTCGCGCAGGTTGTCCAGAGTGCCCGGAACGGCGCCGTCGTGCAGATACTTAAACCACAGCTTGGCGTGCTCGGACTCGTTGCCCGCCGTCTCGGCAAAGATATTCGAAATCTGAACGTAGCCATCCTTCTTGGCCTTAGATGCGTAGTAGCGATACTTGGTGTGTGCCTGGGACTCACCGGCAAAAGCGGTCTCGAGGTTCTTCTTGGTTTGGGAATTCTCAAAATCCATAGGTGTACTTCCCTTCAACACGTGCCGCCCATAGGCTTTGAGCGACCTTGTCTTTAGGATGCCCTCAAACCGCGAATTTAAACCTTACAATCCCGTTCTTCAGATTTGAGCGGGCTACACACTCAACCAGCGATCGCCCTCGGCTCGGCAAAAGCCCTCACGCTCCAGGTCGGCTAGAATGCCCGCGACAAGCTCGCACTCGACCGGCCCGCGACCGGCTGCCGTCTCCATTTCGTTAACGCCCACCACGGCATCAGCAAGCGTTATCCCCGCCGGCCGCCCATCGCGCGCAGCCAGTAGCATGCGCACAATATGGGCGCGTTTTTGGCGACGCGAGCCCTCGAACTTGGACTGACGACTATAGCCCGCCGAGCGCCTGGACGGATTGGGCAGCGTCTTCTTAAGATACGCGCCATAATCTAGCAGCGCGTAATACCACGCGCGCGGCGTGTCGGCATCGTCTTGAGGCACGGCAAAGGGCGCAATCTCATCCGCCGCCGCACCAGGGGCCGCCGGACAGGCGGCTTGAATCAGCGGCACCAGCTCGCGATCGGGAACGGCCGGCACATCGGGAAAGAAATGATGCAAAAAGACCGTGCGCACATTGGTCTCTAGATACACGCCTGGAAGATCAAACGCAAACGAACGGATGCCCTGCGCCGTTGCCGGGCCAATGCCGGGCAGAGCGACCAAGTCACGCGTCTCACGCGGAAACTCCCCGTCCCAGTCCTCTACAACGCGCTGAGCGGCCCCATGAAGCGCCAGAGCGCGTCGGTTGTAGCCCATGCCCTGCCAAGCGTCCAAAACATCGGAAGGCGCGGCCTGGGCAAGCGCCTGCACAGTCGGAAAACGATCGAGCCACACCGGCATGCGCGCCTCCACACGCGGCACCTGCGTTTGCTGCAGCATGACCTCAGAAAGCCAAATGATGTACGGATCGCGTGTGCGGCGCCACGGAAGGTCGCGATAACGCAGGACCCCTTCCGAACGAATCATCGAACGAAAGGGGTCCTGAATCATGGCTATGCTCCTTATGCGGCGCTATTCCTCCCGGTAAGCGCACGCGCAGGTGGCGTACTCGGGAAACGCTTCGCGGTCGGCGAACTTGGGATCGACGGCCGGGAACTGGCGGTGAGCGACGATGTCGCCGAGCGAAACGGAATCGAGGTAGTCGCGCATCAACGCCTGGGCTCCGGCCCACAGGGGATGATAGCAGCACGCGCCCATGCGCGCACAGTCACCATCGGGCGCGGTGCAATCGTTCATAACCATAGGACCCTGAACGGCCTCGACGACCTGGCGGATAGTGACGTCGTCCGGACTGACCTTGAGACGCATGCCACCGTGGACGCCACGCAGGCTCTCCACAATACCGGCCTGGACCAAACCGTGCTGAATCGAGCGGGCAAACGAATACGGGACATTGACCTCTTCGGCAGCGGTGCGAACAGAAAGCAAACGCTCCGGATCCTCGGCAAGCATCGCCAGCATGCGAAGGGCGTAATCAGTCTTCCTCGATATGTCCATTTTTCCCCTTTCAAGGAATACGAACAGCTCGAACGAGCTCCGGGGCCGAGCTTGTGTCGAGACGCTAAATGACCGCCAGGACATCCAAATGGTAAATCGGATATCCACTGAGTGCCGCGCTTGGAGCGAAATGCATCAGATGCGGCGCACAGTGCAATTTAGTATAACCTAACCCCCTGTCTCGTAGAACAGGTGTTGCGCAACAAAGCTGTTGTTCAGACAGATATACTTATTAGATTTTACTTGCGTTCCCGAAGGCGCGGGGATTCTGGGCGAAGATGCACCAGGGCGATCGTTCTATCGAAACAAAGTGCATCAAACGCAAAAAGCCACGTCCGAAGACGTGGCTTTAATTGCGTTGGCGGGAAGTACGGGGCTCGAACCCGCGACCTCC
>DBEWTR010000351.1:0-1860 GCA_048205775.1 Collinsella sp.
GTGGTTGTGACCCAGACCGATTCCGATCGCGCCCTGCCGGCAGAGGAACTCGCCGCCCTCGTTGATGCCGATAAGCTCGTGGGCGTATACCCGAGCGTGTCCGAGGCCCTCGCTGCCCTCGATGCCGCAAGTGAGTCCTTCGTTGCCGCCGGTACCATCACTCTAGCCGGCGAAGTGGCCGGCCTGCTGCGCTAATCCCGTCCCCTCATTAGTTGCGGTGAAATGCGGACTGTTTTACAAGCCAGAAGCCCCAAACAGTCCGCATATCACCGCAACTCAAAAGCAGTCAATTTGGGACGGGGCTTTTTTAGCTGCCCTGTACCCCGAGTTGACTCGCTTGTCACGAAATGGGCCTATTTACTACGTTTGACCGGTAACCCTTGACCATAGCGAGAATCGCGAAATTAAAACCGCAGGTAGAAGGCTTGCCAGTTTTCGAAAACGCGGGTGTGGTCGACCCGTGTGGGTCAAACGTAGTAGATAACCCTTTTTCGTGGCGCATCTCTAGACTGTCAAATTGGTCGACTTGGCCCCATGGTAGTTGCGGTGAAATAGTCCCTGGATTATGCCTCTGTGGGCCAATCTGGGAACTATTCCACCGCAACTTATTGAGGGGCTATTGGGTAAAGGCTAGTCTAGGCGGACTGGATCGTGGGGGTAGGCGTTGAGAATCTCGACGCCGGTCTCGGTAACCAGGGCCAGGTCCTCGATGCGGACGCCGGTGCGGCCGGGGAGGTAGATGCCCGGCTCGATGGAGAACGTCATGCCTGGCTCGATAACCTGTTCGTTGACCAGCGAGACGTCGCCCGGCTCGTGGTCCTGAAGACCGATCGAGTGGCCCAGGCGATGCGTAAAGTACCGCCCATAGCCTGCGTCTTCAATCACATCGCGCGCGGCGCGGTCCAGGTCGCACATGCGCACACCCGGTGCGATGAGTGCTTCGGCGGCCTCGTTGGCGCGGCGCACGATGTCGTAGATGCGCGCCGTCTCCTCGTCCGGATCGCCCCAAAAGAACGTGCGCGTCATGTCCGAGCAGTAGTTGCGATGACGCCCGCCAATGTCGAACAGCACTACGTCGCCGCGCTTGAGCACGGTGTCGTCGGGCTCGTGGTGCGGGTCGCCGGCGTTAGCACCAAAGCTCACGATGGGCGGAAAGCTAAAGCCCTCGCAGCCGTGCTTGCGATACAGGCCGAGCATCTGGTCGGCAATCTCGCGCTCCGTCACGCCTTCGTGGACGAGCTTGATGGCGTCGGCCATCACGGCGTCGTTAGCGGCCGAGGACGCGCGCATGAGCTCCTGTTCGGCGTCATCCTTGTGGGTGCGCGCGGCGGTGACGGCAAAGTCGCCCAGGAAAAACTCGCTGGCTGCGTGGCGCTCCATGAGTGGCATCAAAAAGCCGGAACGCATGACGGTGTCGATGCCGAGCGGTTTGTTCGGATCGACCTCGCGAACGATGGCGTCGGCCACGACGTCAGTATCGGTGTGATAGGCCACGCGGGCATTGTCGTACTCGGGCAGCTGATGCAGCGCGTTGACCAAGATCACAGGTTCGCTATCGCGTGCGAGCAGCACGCCGCAAAAACGCTCGAACATATCGGCATAAAAACCGGTCAGATAGTAAATCGACCACGGGTCGTTTACGAGCAGCTGTGCGCCGGGGTGCTGAGCCTCGAGCGCATCAAGCACGTGCGCCACACGCTGGTCATCGACATGTGCCATGAAACATCCTTTCGCTAGGCTGCCACCATGGTATCCCAAGCCCGTCAGTTGGGGACGTTCCTTTTATGCCGGCACTTTGGGAAACTCCTTGGCATGGCCACCCTGGCAACCATGCAGGCAAAAGTAGCTAAAAGAGGCCCG
>DBEWTR010000011.1:0-5469 GCA_048205775.1 Collinsella sp.
GGAAGCGAAAGGGCAATCGCGGCAGATTTATACCCGTGCCCGAGCTCGAAGAGCCCTATGGCCGCCTTCCTGGCCTCGACATCATGCTTCACCCTCAAATCAACGCGCATAAAGAAAGCCTCCCATTTCTCATGTCCAAGACATGGGAGGCAGTTCACACGGGTGACGGGCTTTTCCACTACCAGCCGCGTGCCTCCTCCGCACGCACGAGCTGACGAGCCTCGATCTGGCGAATCATATCGATGCGGCGCTGGTGACGGCCGCCCTCGAACTCGCCGGTGAGCCAGGCGTCGACGATCATCTTGGCCAGCTCGATGCCTACCACGCGAGCACCAAATGCGAGCATGTTGGTGTTGTTGTGCTCGCGTGACAAGCGAGCGGAATACGGCTCAGAGCAGGTGCAGCAACGGATACCGCGCACCTTGTTCGCGGCAAGCGAAATGCCCACTCCCGTGCCGCAGATCACGATACCGCGATCGACTTCCCCGGCCACGACCGCGTTCGCCACGGCCTCACCCGCGATGGGATAGTCAAAGCGCTCGGTGCTGTCCGTGCCGAAGTTCACGACCTCATAGCCGTACTTCTCCTGGATATACGCCGCAATGGCTTCCTTATACTCAACCGCGACGTGGTCGTTTCCAATACCGATCTTCATAAGAGACCCCTTTCCAAATCCGCTCGCGCGTGTCGCGCGCTCATTCCGTCCTAATTTGCCATTACGCTTCTAATACACCTCGCCGGCGCGCAGGCGACGCAAGCACTCCTCGTAACCGGCGTCCTTGCCAAACAGCGCACTGGTGCCCAGGATGAAGCCATCCGCACCGATGGCGGACAGATCGCGCACGCGCTCAGGCGAGCAGGCGCCATCGATCATGAGCTTGAAGCCGAAGCGTTCCTTCAGCGCGGCAAGACGACGTACCTTATCGTTCGTGAACTCGATGAAGCTCTGACCGGCAAAGCCCGGGTTCACCGTCATGACCATCACGTAGTCGCAAAGGTTCAACATCTCCTCCACCTCGGAAATCGAGGTGTCGGGGTTTACTGCGATGCCTGCGCTCTTGCCGAGGGCCTTGATCGCAGCGAGAGTCTTGACCACGTAGCGCTCGGACTCCGGATGGATGTAGATGATGTCCGCGCCGGCGGAGGCGAAAAGCTCCACCTTGCTGGCGGGGTTCTCGACCATAAGGTGCACGTCAACGAGCTTGTTGGTGGCGGCACGCACGGCCTTAATGTCCTCGAGGCCCATGGCGAAGTTGGGAACGAAACTGCCGTCCATCACGTCGCAATGGAAGATATCAATGCCGGCGGCGTCGAGCTCCTCGACGGTCGCACGCAGGTTGCCGTAGTCGGCGCACATGAGGCTGGGGCAGAGCAACATGGTGAACTCCTTATCTGCTCTTTGGTTATCTACTCGTTGGTAATTAATCGTTTAACCTGTATCTAAAGTCTGGCTGATTAATCGTTTAACCACGTTGTTAACCTACAGGTTTCTCTAGATTCACAACGTTGTCATATTTGTCTATCTAGCTGGCGTCATACGGATTCCGTACGGCGAAAAGCCGTTGTGTTCCCTAGAAAGAGGCCCCGCCATTCAGCTGGCCACCATGGGCCGTGCTCGCACGGGCGTGGGCCTTGAAACCCTACGCCTCCGGCGTGATCAGGCGCGCGCACTGGGCGATCTTCTCGTCATAGGACTCCGCGATAATCGACACACCATCGAACCCAAACGCGCGAACATTCGAGAACTGATGGAACTTCGAGCTGTCGCACAGCACGTACGCCTTATTCGAATTCTCGCGCACGATGCGCTTCTTCGCCGCCTCAACGTAGGAGGGCGTCATGACGCCGCGGTCCTCGTCAATCGCGTTGGTCCCGATAAACGCCTTATCGAAGTACAGATCGCGCAGGATCGATTCGGTCATAGAACCGCAGAACGAGGAGTTCACATAGTTGAACTCGCCACCCACCACGATGAGCTGGGCGCGCGTCTCGCTCTTAATCAGGCACGCCGAGGCATCCGTCGTGTAAATTGTCACGTCGCGGTCGAGCAGCAGACGCAGCAGCGCCGTGCAGGTGGAACCCGAGTCCAAGTAGAGCGTGTCCCCGTCCTCAACAAAACGCAAGGCGACTTGGGCAATCTGTTCCTTCTCACTCCCGTGTAGGCCCGAACGCGTCGAGATACTCACCTCGTGGACAGCCGAGAGGAGCCTCACCGCGCCGCCCGAAAGATGCTCAACCTTGCCAAGCGCCTCCAGCTCCTTGAGGTCGCGACGTAGCGTCGAAATAGAGACGCCCGGCAGCTCCTCCTGCAGCTCGGAAATCCTCGCGAGGCCCGACTTCTGCAGGCACTCTACAATTCGCTCCTGGCGCTCATACGGAATCATATTGGGAACCTCTCCAAACCACTCTGCTTCACGCTCGTTCATTTCTTTTCGAAAAGTGTAACGCACAAGCAGAATAGCGGCCGCCACCTGTTGCGATGACGACCGCTTAATCGATTGACCTACCCTCTCGTTCACAATTTGAACGAGGTTGACACACCTCGCGTAAGCGCGACGCTCTTCAAGCGAAGAGAACGACCCTAGGAGAGGCGGCGCATCCGGGGCTCTTAGGCGAGCTGATCCTCCTTGCCGGTGAAGGCGAAGGCAAGAACACCGGCCACGACGGCGGAAATGAGCATGCCGACCATAGCCCAAGCGAAGTTCATGGGGTCGGAACTCACGAAAGCCGGGAACGTAGTGACGGAACCGAAGGTGAACGCAGTGGTGACGACCTTCATGATACCGAGGAACGCGCCGCCGACGGCACCGCCGATGATCTGCGCAAGCCAGACCTTCTTGTTCTTCACGAGCATGCCGAACAGCGTGGGCTCGATGATGGCGGACAGGGCGATCGACACGACGCCGGTCATGGCAAAGCTCTTGAGCTTCTGGTCGCGGGCCTTGAGGAACACGCCGAAGGCGCAGCCGATAACGGCGAAGTTGCAGGCGAAGGTGAAGGGGCAGATGTAGTCGAAGCCATTCTGGGCGATGTTGTTGATCATAATGGGGTTCACGGCCCAGTGGATACCCATGGACACGAGCACGGACCAGCCGCCGCCAACCAGCACGCCGGCAAGCAAGGAGCTGCGCTCGATCAGCCAGTTGACCACGAAGGCGATACCCTCGCCGGCGTAGACGCCCAGGGGACCGATGACGAGCATCGTGAGCGGAACCATAACGATCAGGGAGATGGCGGGCAGCACGACGAGCTTGAGCATCTCGGAGACGTGCTCATCGAGCCACTTGTACAGGAACGAGTAGACCCAGACGGACAGGATGGCGGGGATAACCGTGGAGTTGTAGCTCATGAGAACAACGGGGATGCCGAAGAAATCCGTCATGGCGCCGTTGCCCGCGTCGCCCATGAGGGCGATGAAGTCCGGGTAGAGCAGGCACGCGCCGAGCAGCGCCGACAGGTACGGGCTCGCGCCGAAGCGCTTACCGGCCGAGAAGCCGAGCAGCACGGGCAGGAAGTAGAACACGCTCATGGCCAGGGTGTACAGGATGGTGTAGGTACCCGTACCCTCGGCGATGATGCCGAGCTGGGCAGCCAGGATGACGAAGCCGCGCAGGATACCGGAGCCGGCCATGGCGGGCAGCAGCGGGGCAAAGATGCCGGAGATCGCAGAGAAGATCTGGCTGACGATGCTCTCGCCCTCGTCCTTGGTAGCAGCGGAGATCTCCATGCCCGAGCCCTTGACCAGCGGCTCAAACTTCTCGTACAGCTTCGGGACCTCAGTGCCGATGAGAACCTGATACTGACCAGCCTTGTTCAGCGTGTTCACAACGCCTTCGACTTCCTTGACCGCAGCGTCGTCACAAGCCGCGTCGTCCTTGAGATTGAGGCGCAGGCGCGTCGCGCAGTGCGTCATGCCCGAGATGTTCTCGGGACCACCGACGGCGTCCAGAATCCCCTGAGCCATCGCGTTCCAGTCGCGTTTCATTGGTTACCTCCCCATTGCGCAGAAGAGCTCGCGGACAAGCTCGGCTGCCTTAATCGCGTCGTTTGCATCGATAACGGATTGGATCTTCTCCATGCCTACGGTCTCGATTGCATCGTTGAGCAGATGAATCATCTGGTCGTTCTGCGTAGCCTCGCCGGCAGCGGGTTCGATGACCGGGAACGTGTCGAAGTAGATCGCGCTGTCGTACCCGTGCTTCTTCACGTAGTAGAGGAACTCGAGGGTCTTCACCGGCGTGGACGTACCAATCATAAGGCCATCATCGAAGCGACCGTTGCCGTCGTTTAGGTGAATGCCGTAGAGCTTGCCCTCGCGGCCGAACAGGTCGACGGCCATGGCGGGGTTCTCGTGCTTCATGAGCATGTGGCAGTAGTCCAGCGTGACGCCCAGGTTCGGGCGGTCTGCAGCGTTGAGGATCATGCCGGTCATGCCCATGGAGTCGATGAACGCGTACGCGCGCTCCTCGTAGGGTTTGTACTCGATCGAGATCTTGAGGTCGGGCGCATAATCGCAGACCTTCTGGAATGCGGCTACGAGCTGGTCGAAGACGCGAGCATAGGCGATCTGGAAGCTGTAGTCGAAACCGTCGTGGCCGAGCCAGATGGTCACCGTGTTGCCACCGGCAGTGCGGCAGTAGTCGCACGCCTCGTAGCAGAGCTCAAGGGCTTCCGCGGCAAGGGCATCATCGGCATTGCCCAGGTCACCGTTGAGGAAGGCGTTGCGGAAGCGCAGCGCGCAGCCGTTCAGCTGCAGTTCGTGAGCTGCGAGCTTGGCGGCCATGTCCTCCGCCGTGACACCTGTGCAGTGCTCGGGGTAGTTGAGGTCGACGTGCGTGAGGCCCACGCTCTGGAACTCCGCGAACACGCGATCAAGATTCTTGTCGCCATCGCGAAAATAGGAGTTGATACGAGTTGCAAGCTTCATGCTTCTACGTCCTTTACCTTCGTCCTTAATCGTTTCTGCTCGTTCGAGCACCTGATCTATATCCGTAATTCGATAAGGGCCGCCGCCTGCGCGCCGGGGCTTACCCTGTGACATGTAGATTACTGCCACGTAAGTTCATTTTCAATCAATATTTTTCATTCTTTTTCTCATTGTGTCAGAGTTTTTCACTGCAAATGGCCATCTATTTGTGGTTTTGCTGTTAATCAAGTTTGACCATTCTTGATACTATTTGATTTAATCTGAACTTAACTACCGTTTACAGGCGAAAATCAACCGTTCGCCGGCGACGGTGACGCAAAATGAAGAAAGCTTGCATGGGGTTGACACGGTAAACCCCCTCGTCAAAAATACGGGCGGATTGAAACGGGTACAAGGTGCCTGGAGCGCGCCCTGCGCCCGGCCTTAAGGAGGTGTGCCATGGAAGGCAGTCATAGTCGAAAAACCTGCATGTCGCCCTCGGCACGCCACGAGGATTCCCCGCTCGCATAAACGCCAGCAGCCGATCGCTGTCACTCATTCAC
>DBEWTR010000015.1:0-2766 GCA_048205775.1 Collinsella sp.
GGTTGATCCTTATTCGGACTTAGGCGGAAACTGCAGCGGAAGCAGTGTTGGTCTCGTCCTCGTCGGTCCAAGCGTGCTTGGGCATAGGACGGAAAATCTGGAAGAGCATCGCGACCAGCAGCACGATAGCCACAACCGTCCAGAAGCCAAACTGCCCAAGGACAAGCAGGTTATAGAACTGGTTGATGAACAGGCCGATCACCCAAGCGAAGGCGCACTCGTAGCCGAGGGCAATCGCGGTCCACTTGCCGGAATTCATCTGGTTGCGGATGGTACCCATAGCGGCAAAGCACGGAGCGCACAGCAGGTTGAACGCGCCGAAGGCAACGCAGGCGCCCATGGTGGGGAACATGCCGGCAAACGCGGTCCACAGGCTCGGGTCGGTCTCGCCCGCGTCGGCGACGGACAGCAGCGAGCCGGCGGTGGCGACAACGTTCTCCTTGGCGACGAGGCCAGAGACAGTCAGCGCGGTTGCCTGCCAGGTGCTAAAGCCGAGCGGGGCAAAGATCCAAGCGACCAGGTTGCCCAGCATGGCGAGCACGGAGTAGTCCATGAACTCCTCGGGGATGCCGTCCATCGCAGGCAGGAAGCCAAAGGAGCCGTTGTAGCTACCAAAGTTGGAGAGGAACCACACCACGACGGTAGAGGCGAAGATGATCGTGCCGGCCTTCTTGATAAAGGCCCAGCAGCGCTCCCACACGTGCAGCGCCCAGGAGCGGATCGCCGGGAAGTGGTAAGCGGGGAGCTCCATGACAAACGGGGTCGGGCGGCCGGCGAAGAGCTTGGTCTTCTTGAGCATGAGGCCCGAGGCGATGACGGCAAAGACGCCCAGGAAGTAGAAGAGCGGGCTGATCCACGCGGCGGTGGTAGAAGAATCGCCGATGATGGAACCCATGAGCAGGGCGATGATCGGCAGCTTAGCGCCACAGGGAATGAACGTGGTGGTCATGACCGTCATGCGGCGGTCCTTCTCGTTCTCGATGGTCTTGGTAGCCATGACGCCGGGGACGCCGCAGCCCGAGGACACGAGCATGGGGATGAAAGACTTACCGGACAGGCCAAAGCGGCGGAACACGCGGTCCATGATGAAGGCGACGCGGGCCATATAGCCGCAGTCCTCCAAGAAGGACAGCATGACGAACAGCAGGAACATCTGCGGGACGAAGCCGAAGATGGCGCCCAGGCCGCCGACGATGCCGTCGCAGACCAGCGAATCGACCAGGCCACCGTCCTCGGTGCCGCCCGCCACAAGGGCGTCGTGCACCACGGTGGTGATACCCGGGACATAGGGGCCGTACTGTGCCGGGTCGACCGAGTCGGCATTGTCACCCGCAGCCTCGACGGCCGCGTCGTAGGCGTCGCGACCCTGGCCGAGCACATACCAACCGTCGGTACCGAAGAGCTGGTCGTTGGTGAAGTCGGTCACCGTGCCGCCCAGGGTAGAAACGGCGATGTAGTACACGCAGAACATGATGACCACAAAGATCGGCAGGCCCAGGATACGGTTGGTAACCACGCGGTCGATCTTCTCGGAGGTGCTCATCTTTGCCGGAGCCTTGGTGAGGCACTCGTCAATGATGTGGGCAATCACGCCGTAACGCTCGCCGGTGATGATGGACTCGGCGTCGTCGTCGCAGTCCTGCTCGCACTGGGCGACCAGCTGCTCCACGCGAGCGGCCTTCTCCTTGGTGAGGTTGATGAGCTTGCAGGCGTCTGCATCGCGCTCAAACAGCTTGACGGCGTAGTAGCGACGCTTGTTGGCGGGAACGCTCGCAGGCAGGTTATTCTCGATGTGGTCCAGAACGTCCTCGATGGAGGAGTCGAACTTGTGCTCCGGCACCTGGCCCTTGGAAGCAGCGGACTTCTTGACCTGCTCGAACAGCTCCTTAATACCCTTGTTCTTAAGGGCCGAGATCATCATGACCGGGCAGCCGAGCTTCTTGGAGAGCTTGTCCGTGTCGATCTTGTCGCCGTTCTTCTCGACCAGGTCGGCCATGTTGAGGGCAACGACCACGGGCAGGCCGGTCTCGATAACCTGAAGCGCCAGATACAGGTTGCGCTCGAGGTTGGTGGCGTCGACAACCTGGACGACAACATCGGGCTCGCCGCTCATGAGGTAATCGCGCGAGCATTGCTCCTCGGGGCTGTAGGGGGAAAGCGAGTAGATGCCAGGGAGGTCCGTGATGGTAACGTTCTTGTCGCTTAGGAGCTTGGCTTCCTTTTTCTCAACCGTGACGCCGGGCCAGTTGCCAACGTAGCCGTTGGCGCCGGTGATCAGGTTGAAAAGCGTGGTCTTGCCGCAGTTGGGGTTACCCGCAAGTGCGACATGGATCTGAGAATCCGCCATTCAATCCTTCTTCCTTGTGTGCCTGCGCTGCTTTCTCCGCGCAGGCTGGATAATGTGCTTCAAAGTTGCTGCATTAAGTTAGAAAAACCTAACTTAATCTGCAGAAATATGCGCCGCCGGCCCTTACTGGACCTCGACGACGGCCGCCTCCTCCTTGCGGATGGAAAGCTCGTAGCCGCGCACGTTGATCTCGACCGGATCACCGAGCGGTGCAACCTTCACGACCTTAAACGACGTGCCCTTGATGAGCCCCAGGTCCATAAGGTGGCGGCGAAGCGCACCCTCACCGTGAAGCTTGACGATGGTGGAGCTCTCGCCCACCTTAACGTCACCCAACGTCGTCAGCCTCTTATCCCCCTTTCGGTTTTTCTGAAATGCTGCCGACTACCCGCCGGTCATGATGTGCCTGGCCACCTTGG
>DBEWTR010000021.1:0-4569 GCA_048205775.1 Collinsella sp.
GGGGCATAAAGTTGCATGAAAAGGCGGACTGACGGCCTTTGGTGACCGTGCCGACGATCATTTCGAGCGGAATATCCCGCAGGCCGACGCTCACTCGCTGACCTAAGGGGAGCTGAGCAACCAAGCTATCGAGGTCTGTAAGGTATGGATGCTCGCTTTGGCTAATGGCGCGTCGACGTCCTTGCTCGCCGCGCTTGCGTGCTTGACGATAGGCCTCTTCCATGATGTTGCTCCCTTAGTCGTTTAAACAACTATATAAACCATGGTACCACGAATGAAAACCACTACAAAGATGCCTGTCCCCTTTGCGGTGGTTTAGGCGATGATGGGGGCGATGGCGCGGATGCAGGCGTCGGCTGCCGTGAAAGTAGTGCTGTCGTCGCTGACGATAAAGATGATCTTTCCTTTGATGCCAAAGTCGCCGATTTCGCTAAAGAGTACGTAGGGCTCCTTGTCAAAGCCCGAGATGGGAAGCACGGCGGCCTTGGTAGCGTCGGTGAGCTCATCTGCCAGCGCGTCCAGTGAAGCCCACTTGGACGTGTCCTTGACCGCGACGGGCACGGCAACGCGCCCAAAGGGCATGAGGTGCACGAGCGTGTTCTTGGAGATGTTGGAGTTGGGCACAATGATGGTCTGTCCACAGGCATCCTCAATCGTTGTATGGCGCCAAGTGATGTCTTGGACCACGCCGGATACGCCGCCGACCTCGATATTGTCGCCGGGTTTGATGATGCCCATAAAGGTCACCTGCATGCCGCCGATAAGGTTTGACAGCGTGTCCTGAAAGCCGAGCGAGATAGCGATGCCGCCGACGCCAAGAGCGGCGACGAGCGCGTTTGCGTTAATGCCAAAGCAGTTGTCGAGGATAAAGCTGCCGCCAATCATCCAGATGACGGCGCGCGCGATGTTGATGAAGATACTCGATGCCGGAAGCGGGTTATCGTCTCGGTTAAGCAGATGGTTCAGGGTCTTGGATACGACCTTGGCGGCAACGGCGGTGCCTATCGCCAAGATGACGGCCCAGATGATGTTGTGGACCCACCGTTGCTCAAAGAAATGAAGAATCGGCTCAAACAATTCCATGTAGGGAAAACCTCCTAATGATCGTCCAACCATGATACCCACCAAGAGGCCCGTCCGATCAAATTCGGACGGGCTTCTGTGCTCGATATAAGGTTTACGCGGCGGGGCTGCAAGGCCCGGCGGTGTAGCTTAGCGTCGACGCTTCCAGATAATGCCGAGGATGATGACGATGATGCCGCCGATAAGGCACGCGCCAACTACTGCCAGCGTGCGGTCTCCCGTTGCGGCGAGCTTACCGCTCGTCTTCTTGGTGCTGACCTTCGTGGTCGTCGTGTCCGTCTTAGGCGAGGGCTTAGGCGTCGGGGCCGGTGTGGGCGTGGGGTCCACGGCTACGGAGCCGAAGCTGATGGTGCCGGCGAGCCCGGCCATCTTGCTCTCCCAGCCGTTCTGCCCAATCAGCGCCCTCAGCGCCGCCTCGCACGTGCCCCACTCGGTGTACTTGGTGGCGTGTGCAAAGGTGGGAAAGTCGGTCGTGTTGGTAATGATGTAGTTGTTGGTGGCGACGGTATAGGTCTTGGCGGGGTCGAGCGTGCTGCCGTCTTTGGTGAGTGTGGCACTCACAATGCGCTTGCCTTCGGGCTGCGTCCAATCAATCGTCACGTTGATGCCGCCAAAGGAGAGAACGCTGCCAGAGTCATCGCGCCACTTGTACTTGTCTTGCGCCTCCTGCTCGGTGTGACCGGCCGCCACATAAGCCTGCTGAAGCTCGTAGCTGTCGTTGCAATCGTCGCTGATTTGTAGCGAGTGCTCGAGCGCTGCGAGGAAGTCCGCGCCGGTCATGGTCCAGGTCTCCACGGTGTTGCCGTAGGGCGAGATGGCGATGACGTTGCCAGCGGTCACGTTGCCCGCCGCGATGCCGCCGCGGATGCCGCCAGCGTTTTCGATAGCGAGGTCCGCGCCCGTCAGGGCAAGATAAGAGCCGCAAATCACGTGGCCGATGGTCTGGGCCTTGGTGGTGTCGCCCTCCTTGCTGGGACGGAAATCGGTGGTGCGCACCATTTCCCAACCATGCGTGCCTGCGGCGTCCTCGCCGTAGAAATAGTTGGTGGTGGATGTGCCGAGCACCTTGTTCGATTCGTTTTCAAAGTCCTCGTCGAGCGGCTTGATCTTGTTGCGGACGGCTTCAAGGCAGCTTTGGTAGTCGGAGCCCTTGTCGGGGTCTGCCAAAAGGTCGTTGACGTTCTTGGCGGTGTAGAGCTTCTCGTCGCTGTCGTCTGCAGGGACCGTGACCGTGTCATCGTCGGTCGTCTCGGTGCCATTCGTGTCGTATTTGTACGGAATGGAAAGCAGTCCCACCTCGGCAAAGGCACTGCCCGCCTCGACAACGTGGATTGTCTTGCCGTCGGCTCCCGTCACCTTCTCGTTAAGGTTGATGTGCTCGTGGCCTGCGATAAGGGCATCGACGCCACGGAGTCGCGTGGCAAAGGTCTTGGCGTCGAGCGTGTGCGCGATACACACAACAACATCGCAGCCCTCCCTGCGCAGCTGCTCTGCCTCGGTATTGATGGCGTTCGCGGCACTCGAGAAGCTGGTGCCCGCGACCAGGTCCGCGCGCAGCGAGGAACCTAGCGACTCATCCATGGCACCCACGACGCCGACCTTGATTTTGTAGTCGAATGTGGAGTGATCTTCGCTATCCTCCCAGGTGCGATCGAGCGTCTTCGTGATGCTCGAGCTCCATACGCCGCTCGTAGACTTCGCGTTCGCGCAGAGCATGGCGAAGGGCGTGCCGGTGGTGCTGTAGCCGGTCATGGTGCGGAGTTTGTCCGCACCGTAGCTCCAGTCGTGGTTGCCTGGCGTGGTCGCGTCGTAGCCGTCGGCGTAGAAGGTGTCCATGAGCTCGGCGATGCTCTTGCCCTCGCTCATGGTGGCGAAGGACTGTCCGTGGAAGGTGTCGCCCGCATCGAGCAAAAGATCGGGGACGCTGCTTTGGGCGCTATAGAGAACCGCCAGTCCGTCAAAGCCCACAGTGCCGGTGCCCTTGCTTGCGTTGTAGCTGTACTTGTAGCTGCCGTGGATATCGTTGGTGTGCATGACGGCCACGGAGCCGTCAATAGCGGCGGGCAGGTTTCCCGCGAAAGCGAGGCTTGGGATGCCTGCGAGCGCGCCGGCAAACAACGCGGCGGCCAACGCAAAGCGGGGGAGTCTTTTCATGGCAGTTTCCTTAGTCCTTAGCCAGAATGTCTGGTTGAATATCGGATTATCGACATAATATGCGAAAACCGCCGCAAGGGCGTCTGTCCCTTTGCGGCGGTTTTGACGTTTGCGCAGATAAAACCTACCAAAATAAACCTGTCCCTTTTTGGCAGGTTTTAGCTCAGCAGCATGCGGTCGTTGGCGAGCTCGCCTCCCGAGACCTCCTCGAACTTCTGCAGCAGGTCGGCCACGGTGAGCGACTTCTTCTCGTCGCCGGCCACGTCGTAGATTACGTGGCCTTCGTGCATCATGATCAGGCGATTGCCCAGACGGATGGCGTCGTTCATGTTGTGCGTGACCATGAGCGTGGTCAGGTGGTTCTCGTCGACGATCTCCTCGGTCAGGTTGAGCACCTTAGAAGCCGTCTTGGGGTCGAGTGCGGCGGTGTGCTCGTCGAGCAGCAGCAGGCGTGGCTTGGTGAGCGTGGCCATCAGCAGGGTGAGTGCCTGGCGCTGGCCGCCCGAGAGCAGGCCGACCTTGGCGTTGAGGCGCGTGTCCAGACCGAGGTCCAAGCGCTTGAGCAGCTCAACGTATTCGTCCTTCTCGGCCTTGATGACGCCCCACGAAAGACCGCGACGCTGGCCGCGGCGCTTGGCGAGAGCCAGATTCTCGGCAATCTGCATGTCGGCTGCGGTGCCGCGCATGGGGTCCTGGAACACGCGGCCCAGGTACTTGGCACGCTGCGACTCGCTCAGACGCGAGATATCGGTGCCGTCGAGCTCGATGATACCCGAATCGAGCGGATACACGCCGGCGATCATGTTGAGCAGCGTGGACTTGCCGGCGCCGTTGCCGCCAATCACGGTTACAAAGTCGCCGTCGTTAAGGGTAAGGTCGACGCCGGTGAGTGCGCGCTTCTCGGTGACGGTGCCCTTGTTAAAGGTCTTTTTGACGTGCGAGAGCTTAAGCATCTGCCTCATCCCCCTTCGTGTAGGAGCTGCGGAGCTTATAGCGCTCCCAAACCACGGGCACGCACAGGGCCACGGCAACGATCACGGCGGAGAGCAGCTTCATGTCGTTGGCGTCCATGCCCAGCTGCAGCACGATGGCGCGAATGAGGAAGTACACCACGGAGCCAAAGACGGCAGAGGCAAGACGGACGCTAAACTGAGTCAGACCGCCGGGCAGCAGGCGGCCGAGCACCTCGCCGATGACGATAGCAGCAAGACCGATAACGATGGCGCCGGTGCCCATGCCAATGTCAGCATACTTCTGGCTCTGGCAGATGAGCGCACCCGAAAGGCCGATAAGGGCGTTGGAGAGCACGAGGGCGATCATCCTTGTGGAGTT
>DBEWTR010000026.1:0-2282 GCA_048205775.1 Collinsella sp.
GGATTCCGCGCATCCGCTGCGCGGATCCGCACCGGCTTCGCCCGCCTGCCGGCGGACTCGCCCGCGGGCTGAAAACGCTCCGCGTTTTCTTGACGCCCGCGCCTCGACCGAGGTTCGAATCCATGCGGTGCCGACGTAAAAGAAAAGCCCCCGTTGCCGGAGGCTTTCGATTTCAATTGGTGCGGCGTATAGGATTCGAACCTATGACGTTCTGATTCGTAGTCAGACCCTCTATCCAGCTGAGGTAACGCCGCAGCGCAAGACATATAAAACCACTTTAGCTTATTGGAGTCAAGCACAATCTCAAACTTTTTTGTGGAACGCAGTTTTGTCATGCTGCTCCGCATATACCGACGTTCCCCGTACGATCGATTGGCTTTTCGATCACGTCAAACTTGGCATCAAGTTCCCTCAGGAGCGATCTCACCCGCTGGGCACAATCATAATCGGCAAACGAGATGCTCAGCATGCGCGCGACCTGGTTGGAAGTCCCAACTCCATAGAAGTGCTCCAGCGCGACAAGCCCCTCGTGCGTCACAAAGGTCTCGACCACATGCGGCGACTCCTCAAAGCACCATTGAGTCAACGGACCCTCACTCGTCTGTCGAACCACCAGGCCACCCATGCCAGACGGCTCACACGTTACAAGTAGGTACTCCCCGCCCTCGTCGCTCTCAAACAAAACCACCCGATCATCAAACAGCTCCATCGCGTCCCCTTTCTCTCGCTCTTATTTAGCAAAAGCATAGCAGGTAGATGGCTGTATACAGAACAGTTGTTCGTGTGCTTTCTATTGAGCTGTCCGCACGGCATGGTATGGACCTGCGCACGAAATAGGGCACCCCCGAAGGAGCGCCCTTGCATATCCCCTATGCAGCCAACTTACGCGACCGGCTCGATCTTCTCGAGACCACCCATGTAAGGACGCAGAACCTCGGGGATCGTGATGGTGCCGTCGGCGTTCTGGTAGTTCTCCAGAATAGCGGCCATGGTGCGGCCGGCCGGCAGGCCGGAACCGTTGAGCGTGTGCAGGTAGCGCGAACCCTTGAAATTCTCGGGGTCGCGATACTTGATGTTGGCGCGACGGGCCTGGAAGTCGCCGCAGTTGGAACAGGAGCTGATCTCCTTGTAGGCGTTGTAGCTCGGCAGCCAGACCTCGACGTCGTAGGTCTGACGGGCAGAGAAGCCCAAGTCGCCGGTGCACAGGCTAATCACGCGATACGGAAGGCCCAGCTGCTGCAGCAGGTACTCGGCCTCGGCGGTCATGCTCTCGAGCTCCTCGTCGGACTCCTCCGGCTTAGCGAACTTGACCATCTCGACCTTGTCGAACTCGTGCTGACGGATGATGCCGCGGGTGTCGCGACCGGCGGAACCGGCCTCCTCGCGGAAGCAGGGGGTGAAGGCGGTGTAGCGGCGCGGCAGAGTGTCGGCATCGAGGACCTCGCCGGCGTGTAGGTTGGTAAGCACGACCTCGGCGGTGGGGATCAGGAAGTTGTCGCCCGAGACGTGATAGGCGTCATCCTCGAACTTGGGCAGCTGGCCCGTACCGAACATGGTCTGACGCTTGACGACGATGGGCGGCCACCACTCCTTAAAACCACGGCTGGTGTGCGTATCGAGGAAGAAGTTGATGAGGGCGCGCTCCAGGCGGGCGCCGGCGCCACCGAGAACGGTGAAGCGGCTGCCGGAGAGCTTGTTGCCACGCTCGAAGTCGAGGATGTCCAGATCGGTGCCCAGATCCCAGTGCGGCTTAAAGTCGAAGTCGAACTCGCGCGGGGTGCCCCAGCGGCGACGCTCGATGTTCTCGTCCTCGTCCTTGCCGTACGGCGTGGCCTCGCAAGGAATGTTGGGCAGGTGAGCCATGAAGTCGTACTGCTCCTGCTCGAGGGCAGTACGACGCTCGGCCAGACCGTCAATCTTCTCGTTGACGGCGCGCACGGCCTCCTTGGCAGCCTCGGCCTCGTCCTTCTTGCCCTCCTTCATCAGGGCGCCGATCTTCTTGGACTCGGCATTACGCGTAGCCTGGAGCTCCTCGACCTCGGTGATGACGGCACGGCGCTCGTCGTCGAGCTCAAAGAACTTCTCGCGATCCCAAGACGTCTGGCGGCTAGCCATGGCGACATCGATGGCATCGGGATTCTCGCGAACAAACTTGATATCAAGCATTAGATCCTCCGGCGATATACATTCCATTTAGGTTGCAACCTTGTACATGTATGGGCAAGTATATACTTATGAGTGTTTACGACCCAACTCAACTACGCAAGAAGGCACCCAATGGA
>DBEWTR010000033.1:0-7485 GCA_048205775.1 Collinsella sp.
ACCGCAAACGCAAGCAGAGCGCCACGATGTTCCTGCGCGCCCTTGGCATCGCCGTCACCAACGACGACATCATCGAGCTGCTCGGCAACTCCGATGTGATCAAGCGTACCCTGGAGCGCGATACCGCCCTCACCCGCGAGGATGCCCTTATCGAGATCTACCGTCGCCTGCGCCCGGGCGAGCCTCCCACCGTGGACGCTTCCCGCAGCCTGCTCGAGGGCCTGCTCTTCAACCCGCAGCGCTACGATCTGGCCCGCGTCGGTCGTTACAAGGTCAACAAGAAGCTCAACCTCACCACCGAGGAAGAGGTCACGGTGCTCACCGACGAGGATATCGTCGCGACGCTGCGCTACCTCCTGTCCCTCGCTGCCGGCGAGCAGGGCTTCAAGGTCGACGACATCGACCACTTTGGCAACCGCCGTATCCGTACCGTCGGCGAGCTCGTCGCCAACCAGTTCCGTATCGGCATGAGCCGTATGGAGCGCGTCGTCCGTGAGCGCATGAGCTCCCAGGACATCGACGAGATCACCCCGCAGTCGCTCATCAACATCCGCCCGATCGTGGCCTCCATCAAGGAGTTCTTCGGTTCCTCGCAGCTCTCGCAGTTCATGGACCAGGCGAACCCCCTGACCGGTCTGACCCACAAGCGCCGTCTGTCCGCACTCGGCCCTGGCGGTCTTGCCGGCCACAAGTCCGGCTCCAGCCGCCGCACCAACGTGCCGACGGCCGTCCGCGACGTCCACAACTCGCACTACAGCCGCATGTGCCCGATCGAGACCCCCGAAGGCCCCAACATCGGCCTGATCGGCTCGCTCGCCCTCTACGCCCGCGTCAACGAGTACGGCTTCATCGAGGCTCCGTTCCGTCGCGTCGAGAACGGCGTTGCCACCGACCAGATCGACTGGATGACCGCTGACGAGGAAGAGAAGCACGTCATCGCGCCGGCCAACACGCCGCTCGATCCCAAGACCAACGAGTTCATCACGACCGATGCCGAGGGCAAGCTTGTCCGCCCGCACACCGTGATCGCCCGTACCCGCGACTTCGACGGCTCCTTCGGCGCTCCCGCCGACGTGCCCGTCGAGGACGTCGACTACATGGACGTCTCGCCGCGTCAGATGCTCTCCGTCGCAGCCACGCTGATCCCGTTCCTCGAGCACGACGACGCCAAGCGTACGCTGATGGGCGCCAACATGCAGCGTCAGGCCGTGCCGCTGGTTCACCCTGCCGCTCCCTATGTCGGTACCGGCATGGAGCGTCGCGCCGCCCTGGACTCCGGCGAGGTCACCCTGGCCAAGAACGCCGGCGAGGTCATCTTTGCCGACGCCGCCAAGATCATCGTCAAGCATGCCGGCGGCATGGACGAGTATCACCTGGCCAAGTACCAGCGCTCCAACCAGTCCACCTGCATCAACCACCGTCCGCTCGTGCGCGTCGGTGACACCGTTGAGCAGGGCGAGCCCCTGGCTGACGGTCCTTCGACCGACCATGGCGAGCTCGCACTGGGTCAGAACCTCACCGTGGCATACATGCCGTGGGAAGGCTTTAACTACGAGGACGGTATCGTCGTGTCCGAGCGCCTGGTGGCCGAGGACCTGCTGACGACCATCAACATCACCCGTCACGAGATCGATGCTCGCGACACCAAGCTCGGCCCCGAGGAGATCACCCGCGAGATCCCGAACCTCTCCGAGGACATGCTTGCCAACCTCGACGATGACGGCATCATCCGCATCGGCGCCGAGGTCGGCCCTGGCGACATCCTGGTCGGCAAGGTCACGCCTAAGGGCGAGAGCGCTCTGACCGCCGAGGAGCGCCTGCTGCGTGCCATCTTCGGTGCCAAGGCCCACGACGTCCGCGACACCTCCCTTAAGATGCCTCACGGCGCTTACGGCCGCGTCATCGATGTCGTCCGCTTTAGCCGCGAGAACGGCGACGACCTGGCCCCCGGCGTCAACGAGCAGGTGCGCGTCTACGTCGCCCAGCGTCGTAAGATCCAGCAGGGCGATAAGATTGCCGGTCGCCACGGCAACAAGGGTGTTATCTGCAACGTTCTGCCGGTCGAGGACATGCCCTACATGGCTGACGGTACCCCGATCGACGTTATCCTCAACCCGCTGGGCGTTCCTTCGCGTATGAACGTCGGCCAGCTGCTCGAGTGCCACCTTGGCTGGGCTGCTGCGTGCGGTTGGGATACCGAGCAGGCCGACTCCGACAAGTACGTCCCCGGTCCGTTCTTCACCGCGACGCCCGTCTTCGACGGCGCCAAGGAGGACGAGATCGCCGAGGTCATCCGTCGTGCCAACAAGAACATGCTCAACAAGGCCACCGCTGCCTTTGGCGATCACATGCGTCCCGAGTTTGTCACCCAGCTTGACGAGCGCGGCAAGACCCGTCTGTTCGACGGCCGCACCGGCGAGGAGTTCCGCGAGCCCATTACCGTGGGTACGTCCTACATCCTCAAGCTCGGCCACATGGTCGACGACAAGATCCACGCCCGTTCGACCGGCCCTTACAGCTTGGTTACCCAGCAGCCTCTGGGCGGCAAGGCCCAGTTCGGCGGCCAGCGCTTCGGCGAGATGGAAGTTTGGGCACTGTACGCATACGGTGCTTCCAACGTCCTGCAGGAGATCCTGACCGTCAAGTCCGACGATACCGTGGGCCGCGTCAAGACCTACGAGTCCATCGTCAAGGGCGAGAACGTCCCGGTTCCGGGTATCCCCGAGTCCTTCAAGGTTCTCGTCAAGGAGATTCGTTCGCTCGCACTGGACATCAAGCCCATGCACGATGCCGACGAGGACGCCTCCGCCCCTGTGACCGCCGAGGAGACCTCTGCTCTCGACGACCTGGCTGCGCTCGCCGGCGTTGACGCCGACGTCGAGGCCGAGGATGCCGAGACCGCCGAGGCACCCGAGGCTGTCGCCGCCACGACCACTGATAAGGAGTAGTTGACTGTGGCAGATTTCGAAGCTACTGATTTTGACTCGGTAAAGATCTCCCTTGCCTCCGCCGACCAGATCCGTTCCTGGTCGCACGGTGAGGTCAAGAAGCCGGAGACCATCAATTACCGTACCCTCAAGCCCGAGAAGGACGGCCTGTTCTGCGAGAAGATCTTCGGTCCCGCCAAGGACTGGGAGTGCTCTTGCGGTAAGTACAAGGGCATCCGCTTTAAGGGCATCGTCTGCGAGCGCTGCGGCGTCGAGGTCACCTCGGCCAAGGTGCGTCGCGACCGCATGGGCCACATCGAGCTCGCCGCTCCCGTGTCCCACATCTGGTACTTCAAGAGCCCCACGAGCTTCCCGATGAGCCGTATGCTCGACATCAAGTCCAAGGACCTCGAGAAGGTTCTGTACTTTGCCAGCTACATCATCACCGAGGTTGACTACGAGGCTCGCGAGGCCGATGCCGACGACCTGCGCGAGGAGCTCGCCGCCGATCTGGAAGAGATCGATGCCGAGTGCGCCCGTCAGATCGAGTCCCTCAAGGAGCAGGGCGACCCCGAGAACTTTGACGAGTTCTCCGACGAGGAGCCGCTGACCCCCGAGGAGATCGCCTCTGGCATCGTCGACATCGAGGAAGAGTGCAAGGACGAGAAGCAGCTCCGCACGGACGCCTTCAACGCCTTCATGAAGCTCACCGAGCGCGACCTCATCTCCGATGAGCCGCTGTTCCGTGAGATGACCCGTTACTACTCCATGTACTTCAAGGGTGGCATGGGTGCCGAGGCTGTCCGCGACCTGCTCGCTGCCATCGACCTCCCCTCCGAGGCCGAGAAGCTCAAGGCCATCATCGCCGACGAGGATTCCCAGAAGCAGAAGCGCGAGAAGGCCGTCAAGCGCCTTGAGGTCGTTGACGCCTTCCTGAAGGGCGGCAACAGCCCCGCGAACATGATCCTGGACGTCATCCCGGTCATTCCGCCCGATCTGCGCCCGATGGTCCAGCTCGACGGCGGCCGCTTCGCCGCGTCCGACCTCAACGACCTGTATCGTCGCGTGATCAACCGCAACAACCGACTCAAGCGCCTGCTCGACCTGGACGCCCCTGCGATCATCGTGAACAACGAGAAGCGCATGCTCCAGGAGTCTGTGGACGCCCTGTTCGACAACGGCCGCCGTGGTCGCCCGGTCTCTGGCCGTGGCGGTCGCCCGCTCAAGTCGCTCGCCGAGGCCCTCAAGGGCAAGCAGGGTCGCTTCCGTCAGAACCTGCTGGGTAAGCGTGTCGACTACTCCGGCCGTTCGGTTATCGTTACCGACCCCAAGCTGCTGCTGCACCAGTGCGGTCTGCCCAAGACCATGGCGCTGGAGCTCTTCAAGCCCTTCGTCATGAAGCGCCTGGTCGAGCTTGGCAAGGTCGAGAACATCAAGGGTGCCAAGCGCGCTATCGACCGCGGTGCCACCTTTGTGTGGGACATCCTCGAAGAGGTCATCGACGGCCGCGTCGTGCTGCTCAACCGTGCACCGACCCTGCACCGTCTGTCCATCCAGGCCTTTGAGCCGGTGCTGGTCGAGGGCAAGGCTATCCACCTGCATCCGCTGGTCTGCTCGCCCTTCAACGCCGACTTCGACGGCGACCAGATGTCTGTCCACGTGCCGCTGTCCAGCCAGGCTCAGGCCGAGGCCCGCGTGCTCATGCTCTCTGCGAACAACCTGCGCTCGCCGGCATCCGGCAAGCCGGTCAACATCCCCTCGCAGGACATGATCATCGGTGTGTACTACCTGACCCAGGTCCGCGACGGTCTGCCGGGCGAGAACCATGTGTTCGCCAGCTTCGATGACGCGCTGCACGCCTATGACTGCCGCTCCGAGGTCGACATGCAGGCCAAGATTCAGGTCCGCGTGTCCGCTGCCGACGCCAATGTCATCAACGAGGACGGCACCCGTATCTTCCGCGTTAAGAACGGCAAGAACGAGTTTGTCGACTACGACGTCACCGGCAACAAGACCGCGCGCTTCGAGACCTCCATCGGCCGCATCATCTTCAACCGCCAGTGCCTGCCCGAAGACTATGAGTTCATGAACTACAAGATGGTCAAGGGCGACGTGGCCAAGCTGGTTGCCGACTGCTGCGATCGTTACCCCGAGGCCAAGGTCGGCCCGATCCTCGACGCCATCAAGTACTCCGGCTTCCACTACGCTACCCGCGCCGGCCTCACCATCTCGGTGTGGGACGCTCTCATCCCTGCCGAGAAGCAGGAGCTGCTCGATCGCGCCCAGGCCAACGTCGACCAGATCAACGAGTACTTCGAGGAGGGCTTCATCAACGAGACGGAGCGCCACATCGAAGTCGTTAACGAGTGGACCGCTTGTACCGACAAGGTCGCAGCGCTTATGCTCGACATGTTCGACGAGGAGAACCCGCTGTACATGATGGCCGACTCCGGCGCCCGTGGTTCTAAAACCCAGCTGCGTCAGCTCGGCGGCATGCGTGGTCTGATGGCAGACATGTCCGGCGAGACGATCGACCTTCCCATTAAGGCGAACTTCCGCGAGGGCCTACTGCCGCTCGAGTACTTCATTTCGACCTACGGCGCCCGTAAGGGCCTGGTCGATACCGCATCCCACACCTCGGACTCTGGTTACCTGACCCGCCGTCTGGTCGACGTGGCCCAGGACGTCATCGTCCGCGAGGAGGACTGCGGTACGCACGAGGGCGTCACCTACAACCTCATCATCCCCGGCACCACCGACCTCAACACCGACCTTGTCGGCCGTTGCTTCATTGAGGACGTCGTGGCTCCCGATGGCACCGTGCTTTTTGAGCAGGACGGCTACATCGAGAAGGTCGCCGACATCCAGAAGATGGTCGATGCGGGCCTCAAGAAGGTCAAGCTTCGCGCGCTGCTCACCTGCCGCTCCAAGTACGGCGTGTGCCAGAAGTGCTACGGCTGGGATCTTTCCACCCGTCGTCCGGTCGCTATCGGTACCGCGGTCGGCATTATTGCCGCCCAGTCCATCGGCGAGCCCGGTACGCAGCTTACGATGCGTACCATTCACTCCGGCGGCGTCGCTGGCGTCGACGATATTACGCAGGGTCTGCCTACGGTCAGCCGTATGTTCGATATCGTCGGCAACGTTAACGAGAAGATCCTGGGTCGCGAGGCCGAGCTGGCTCCGTACTCCGGCCACCTCTCGATTAAGCCCGAGAAGTCCGAGTACGTGCTGACGCTCACCGACTCCGAGGATCACACTCGTGTCCTCGACGAGCGCCGCGTCCCCGCTTCGGTGCGCTTTATGCCCGAGATCGAGGACGGCTGCGAGGTTCGCGCCGGCGACCAGATCACCAAGGGCTTCGTCAACTTCCGCAACCTGCGCAAGCTGACCGACATCGAGTCGACGATGCACACCTTCGTCGAGAGCGTCAAGGACGTCTACACCAGCCAGGGCGTCGACCTGAACGACAAGCACATCGAGGTGCTCGCACGTCAGATGCTGCGTCGCGTTCAGATCACCAACCCCGGTGACTCCAAGTACCTGCTTGGTCAGTACGTCGACCGCTACGAGTTCGCCGACGAGGTCGAGCGCGTTGCCCGTCTGGGCGGTCAGGCTCCCGTGGCCGAGCCCGTCATCCTGGGTACGCTCAAGGTCGCGTCCAACATCGACTCCTGGCTGTCGAGCGCTTCGTTCATCCGTACCGCCGGCGTCCTTACCGAGGCTGCCATCGAGGGCAAGGTCGACCACCTGCTCGACCTTAAGTCCAACGTCATCGTCGGTAAGAAGATCCCGGCTGGTACCGGCCTCAAGCCGTACGCCAACGCCAAGCTGACGTATCGCACGGCCGACGGCTATGTCGACATCGACGGTCCGGCTTCGCCCAACGCCAAGTCGCTGCCCGAGTGGGCTCCTGTGGAGCTCAAGGACCTGGACGAGCAGCTCCCGCAGCAGCTCGACTGGGCCGGCTACGACGAGTTCGGTGGTGCTGACGGTTCGTTCACCCGCAACGGCCACACCATCTCCGCCGAGAAGGCTCGCCTGTACCTGTTCGACGACCTGGGCGTGTCGCAGCGCTGGACCAACAAGTTCAGCGAGGTCGGCATCGAGACGGTCGGCGACCTGGTCGGCAAGTCCGAGGAGGATCTGCTGCGCATCGATGGCATTGGTGCCAAGGCGATCGAGGAGCTCCGTGACGGCCTGGAGGCCCACGACCTGCTCTACATCCTCGAGAACAACGACGACGTTGCCGACGAGGAAGACCTCTCGCAGCTGCTGCAGATGGTCTTTAGCCCCGACGGTCCGGACGACATCCTGCTGGGCACCTCTGCCACGCCGACGCATCACGCCGACGCCGACGAGGAGCTCCTGGGCGCCCCGATCGACGACAAGAAGGCTCCCGCCAACGGCGCGATCAACGAGGACATGGCTTCCCTCGACGAGCTGCTCAACCAGCTCGTGGACCCCGACGACGCCGAAGAGGCCAAGGACAACGACGAGGCGTCATGTCCTAGTACGTTAACCGTCGTTCCAAAGACCCGTTTCCCCTCCGGGACGC
>DBEWTR010000045.1:0-6056 GCA_048205775.1 Collinsella sp.
GACGCCTTCGACCAGCGCGCCGTCGATGCCGCGCTGATTGCCGCGGACGGTACCCCCAACAAGACCAAGCTCGGTGCCAACGCCATCCTGGGCGTGTCGCTGGCCGTCGCCCGCGCCGCTGCCGAGTCGGCGGGCCTGTCGCTGTACCAGTACCTGGGCGGCGTCAACGCCCATCTGCTGCCCACGCCCATGATGAACATCCTCAACGGCGGCGTGCATGCCGACAATAACGTTGACTTCCAGGAGTTCATGATCATGCCGGTGGGCGCCCCGAGCTTTGCCGAGGGCCTACGTTGGTGCGCCGAGGTCTACCACACCCTCAAGGGCGTGCTGCACGAGGCCGGCCTGGGCGGCGGCGTGGGCGACGAGGGCGGCTTTGCCCCCAACCTTAAGACCAATGCCGAGCCGTTCGAGTACATCACCAAGGCCGTCGAGAAGGCTGGCTTTAAGCCCGGCGTCGACTTCATGTACGCCATGGACCCGGCCTCGACCGAGTTCTACAACGCCGAGACCGGCATGTACGAGCTCAAGGGCGAGGGCGTTGAGTATACGAGCGCTCAGATGGTCGATTACTGGGAGAAGCTCGTCGACACCTATCCCATCATCTCCATCGAGGACGGCATGGCCGAGGAGGACTGGGACGGCTGGGTCGAGCTCACCCGTCGCATTGGCAACAAGGTGCAGCTGGTGGGCGACGACCTGTTCGTCACCAACACCGAGCGCCTCAAGAAGGGCATCGAGCTGGGTGCCGCCAACGCGATCCTGGTCAAGGTCAACCAGATCGGCACGCTCACCGAGTCGCTCGAGGCCATCGAGACCGCCAAGGAGGCCGGTTACGCTTGCATCGTGAGCCACCGCTCCGGCGAGACCGAGGACTCCACGATCGCCGACCTGGTCGTGGGCGTCAACGCCGGCCAGATCAAGTCGGGCGCCCCGTGCCGCAGCGACCGTATCGCCAAGTACAACCAGCTCATCCGCATCGAGGACGAGCTCGAGGGCAGCGCGCGCTACGCCGGCAAGGCCGCGTTCTACAACATTCGCTAAACGAGCGAATTTGGCGAGGGGGAGGCTGACTCGGTTCCGCCTCGCCTTGGCAGGATACCGCAAAGCGCTATGGGCGCTGGGCCATACGGCTCAGCGCCTTTTTTATGTCGAGCAAAGGCTGGCGAAGGCGGTGCGGGCGCTCGTGCTATAACTAGAATACTTAGCGCAAACAAACCTCAACCGCACAAGGCGCACATGGATCAGATTTACGACAACAGGTACTATTCCGCCGGTTCGCGTGAGCCGTCGCCTCGCCGTGCGCGCACGGTGCAGCTCGGTGGGTCCGCCTACGCCGGCGCCGACCGCTCCATGCAGCGCCCGACAAGTACCTCGCGCCCCAATGCTCAAGTGAATACTTCGACAGATGGACCAGTGCGCCCGGCACGTTCGTCGCATGCTCAGCGCTCGTCGGCTCAAACGCACGATAGGTCGAGCAGGCCCTCGAACCGTTTTTCGGGCTCGGACTTTATGCACTACGCCAACGACAACGCGGTGGTCAAGGCGATCTACGACTTTACCCACGGTCCTCAGCGAGGGCTATTCATCGGCATCGTCGTTGCCCTGGTGCTCGTGAGCCTGTATTTCCCCGTGCGCGACCTGTACGTGGCAAAGCGTTCGAGCGATATCTTGACCAAGCAGGTCGAGATTCGCCAGCAATACAATGATGGGCTGCAAAAAAGCGTCGACAAGCTGCTCTCGGAGGAGGGTATCAAGGATGCGGCATCCGAGGACCTGGGCTTGGTGATGCCCGGCGAGAAGAGGATTGAAGTGCAGGGCCTGGACGGCGATTCGGATGCCTCGTCGAGCCAGAAGTCGTCGAACGCCAAGAAGGCCAGCGAAGTTGCCAAGGAAATCGAAGAAGTCGGTAAGGACGCGCCGTGGTACATCCAAGCGCTCGACATGCTGTTTGGGTTTAACGGCGTCGAGGGCCAGACGGTCGTGTCCAACGGCAAATAGCGCCCGGAGGGGAGCCCGCAATGACAAATTGCAAACGATATAAGGTGGCGGCGATCGACCTGGGAACGGTGTCGTCGCGACTGGTGCTGGCGCAGGTCGAGGCCGGGGCGATCGTGGAATCGTCCAAGCATACCGAGATCACCGACTTGGGCGAGGGCGTGGACGCGACGGGGCGCTTTTGCGAGGCGGCCGTTGAGCGCGTGCTCGCTGCGTGCCGCATGTTTGTGGACGAAGCCCGTGCCTTTGGGGCCGCGTGCATCTGCACCACGTGTACGAGCGCCGCACGCGATGCGTCCAATGCTGCCCTGCTGCTGGACGGCCTGCGCGATCTGGGGCTCGAACCGCAGGTGATTCCGGGCGAGGTCGAGGCGCGCCTGACGTTTTTTGGCGTGGCACACGACTTTGCCGGCGAGCGCATCATTGTTGCCGATTCGGGCGGTGGCTCCACGGAGCTCGCGACGGGCGTCTATGCGCCTGAGCGCGGGGTCTTTGCACTGGAGGGAACGCGCTCACTGGACATCGGTTGCCGTCGCGTGACGGAGCGGTTTTTCTCGGCGCTGCCGCCAACGGACAGTGAACTTGCCGCCGCTGGCGTATGGGCGGGCGAGCAGTTCGGGGCTTACTTTGAGGGCCTGCCTGTCGACTTTGAGCGCGCCGAGCGCCTCGTCGCGGTGGGCGGTACCGTTACCACGCTCGTGGCGCTGGTCCACGAACTGGAGCCGTACGACTCGAACTTTGTGCACCTGCGCAAGCTTTCGATGGAGCAGATCTCGGCCGCTATCGAGCGCATGTCTGCGTTGGATGTTGCAGGCATTGCCGCGTTGCCGGGCGTGCAGCCCAAGCGCGCGGGCGTGATTCTGGCCGGCGCCGTGGTGATCCGCGAGCTCATGCGTGCCGGCGGCTACGATGCGCTCACCGTAAGCGAGAACAGCCTCCTCGCCGGCATGGCCGCCACCATCAACGAGGTTCTCGACGGCGCGACCCCCACCATCGCCTGGACTCCCAGCCTCAGCGCCCTTTAAATAAGTTGCGGTGAAATACGGACTAAAATCGCCCTTTCGGGCACCAAACAGTCCCTATTCCACCGCAACTCAACAGCCGGCACCTGGGGACGTTCCTTTTCTGCCGGCACCTGGGGACAGTCCTTGCGGGGCGTCCCCACAGCGCCTATGCCAGCTTGTCGATTTGCCCAATCTCCCAAAGCGGAATATTGACGAGCATGCCCTCGTCTCTATATGCCGCCAGGGAGCTCCTCACGCAACGCTCGAGCTTGAATTTTTCGCAGGCTATTTTCAGACTCTTCGCTTTAAGGTTCTCTGCCGCCTTGACCTCAAGCGGAAGCACGGTTCCCGCATGGTCGATGGCAAAGTCGGTTTCGGCATTGCCAGAGGTAGAGGACCAATACGCGGGAGTTTTGTCCTGGAGCAAAAGCTCCTGCGCGACGTATTGTTCGGTCAGCGAACCTTTGAACTCGGTAAAAACAGCGGATCCGTTAAGAACGATGGCCGGAGAGAGACCGGAGAGCGCTCCGAGGATGCCGGTGTCGATGCAGAACAGTTTGAAGCCCGAGAGGTCTTCGTAGCTCGAGAGCGGCGCCTTTAGAGCGGAAACACGTGGCACCTTATGAACGATTCCGTAGTCCGTGAGCCACTGGAGGCTTTCCTCGAAATCGCGTGCGCGCGCTCCGGGGCGAAGGGCGCCATAGACAAACTTCTTGTTCTCTTTGGCAAGCTGGCCGGGAAGGGATTTCCAAACCAACCTCATGCGCTCGATGATGCGGGCGGGTGCATGTTTGCCAAAATCGGATTCGTAAGCCTCGATGATTTGCTGCTGAAGCCTTCGGGCTTCGATGAAGTCGCGTGTCTCGGCGAAAGCGGAGACAACTTCGGGCATACCGCCGACAACAAGGTATTCCTTGAGCAAGTGCTCGAGCTTTTCGGTAACGTTTGCTAGAAGGTTCATGTCTGCGGCAAGGATGGCGTCGGCGAGCGGGTTGCCGTCTACGGCACGAACGAACTCAGCAAACCCCATGGGACGCATGGTGAGCTGGTCGATTTTGCCGACGGGAAATGACTCGTTTTCGCGTCGGAGCGCGAGGCCCATATAGGAACCGGCTGCTACGATGTGGTATTCGGGTGCAAGCTCGTTGAAGTACTTGAGCGAGGTGATCCCGCGCGGGGCCTCTTGGATCTCGTCGAAGATGATGAGCGTGTCTGCTGGCGTTACAGTTTGGCCACGTAGGAGTTCTATCTGGGAGATGATGCGCTTGGGGTCGAGGTCCCCATCGAACAGCGAGCGTGTGCTCGGCTCGAGCATAAAGTCAAAACGAATGACGTTTCGATACTGCTGGCTTGCGAATTCGTTAAGAAGCCAAGTCTTTCCTGTCTGGCGGGCTCCCTTAAGCAAGAGAGGTTTGCGATTCGTCCTTGATTTCCAAGCGATAAGTTCGCTCATAAGCTGTCGCTGCATATTGCCTCCCAACCCTCTCGGTTAGTATAAGGCCATTTGGGTATTTCCATCGGAAAATGTGCGAGACAACCACGTTTTTCCATCGGAAAATGTGGTAGGAAGCTCATTGGGTGGGCGGAAAAAGTAGTCAAAAAAGCCCCGTCCCAAATGAGCTGCTCTGCAGTTGACGGCGTCCAAAAGAAACGAGCCCGCATCCCTGGGGAACACGGGCTCGCAAGCAATCATATGGTAGGGGCGGTGGGACTCGAACCCACAATCCTTGCGGCGAGAGATTTTAAGTCTCCTGCGTATGCCAATTCCGCCACGCCCCCGTGAGACTAGAAGTCTAGCACAAGCCGTCCGTTACGCGTTGACGGCCATCGAGTGTTGGCCCGACTTCTCCAGGAACTCCTGGAACTTGGCTTCGTCGCCCTTGTTCTGGTATTGCAAGGCCAGCAGGTACTCCAGGCGGCAGCGCTTGACCGGGTCGTCGCCGGCCTCCTCGAGCATGCGCTCCAGCTCGGGAATGTCGTTGTGGCGCTTGAGGATCATCGTGTCGTACATCAGTTGGCATTCGTGCGCGACTGCCTCGGCCTGACCGCCCTCAAAGCCCTTGATCTCGTGCAACAGCTCTTTGGACTTTTTGCGGTCCTCCTGGCCAACATAGTAGTTAAAGGCTTTGATCACCAGGTCGACGCGCTGCATCTTGGGGAGGTTGAGCCCCAGCAGCAGATCGAACATCTCGCTGGCACGCTCGTGGTCCTCGCGCAGCAGATAGGAGTTCAGGCGCAGGTAGTCGCGGTTGTAGCGTGGGTACAGCATGCTGGTGAGTTTGCCGTCGAGCAAACGATCGAACTCGTCCCACTGCTTGGCGGCCATCAATTGCTGCAGGCGTTTAAACGTGGTGCGTTTTTTGACGCTAAAGAACACCGACACGGCGATGCAGATGATAACGACGGCGGTCCAGAGGGTGCGGGAATCGGGCATATTAGGGTCCTTAGTCGCTCATAAAGCGAGCGGTATGACAACACGTACTAGATGTATTATACGCAGCGCACAAGCAAACTGGCATAAAAGCTCATCGAGGCCGAGTGCCATCGCTCGCTGCGGTACACTTACCTAAAGTAAACCATGAAGGGAGACATTACCTATGAAAAAGATCGTTTTGGCTTGCGGTGCTGGCGCTGCTACTTCCACGCTCGTTGCCCAGAAGGTCGCTACCCTGCTCGACGCCAACGGTTATGCCGACAAGTACGAGATCGTGCAGTGCGCCATCTCCGAGGCCAAGGATTACTGCGACGAGGGCGCTGACCTGCTGATCGCCACCACCGTTGCCCCCGAGGGCCTCACCTGCCCGTACGTGAGTGGCGTGCCCTTCATGACCGGCATGAACCGCGTTGCCGCCGAGAAGGCCGTTCTCGACGTCATGGCTCAGTAGGCGCTGACTGCATGAGTGAGCAGAACGCCAACCCGGTAGAGCTCTTTGGTATGCGCGTTGCCCATGTGGGCATTAACGCCACCGACCCGGCAGACGCCCTGGAGATCGCGGAGCTGTTCTCGACGATGATGGGCCTGCCCGTCATCGAGACCCCGGTTTCGTACTTCAA
>DBEWTR010000051.1:0-5055 GCA_048205775.1 Collinsella sp.
CCTCGGCGATGGCCATCATGAACTCATCCTCGTCACCGGCAGCACCGTTGGCGATCATGGTCTCCTTCTTGGCGTTCTCGTCCAGGATCTCCTTGGCGACGACGATCTGGCCCTTGCGCTCAAACTGGAAGGCAACGGAACCGGAGGTGCCCAGGTTGCCACCAGCGTGGGAGAAGGCAGAACGGACGTCGGCAGCGGTGCGGTTGCGGTTATCGGTCAGGCAGTCAACGTAGACGGCGACACCGGCGGGACCGTAGCCCTCGTACACGATGTTCTCGTAGACGGCGGCATCGGCACCCGAACCGAAGGCCTTGTCGATAGCGGACTTGATCTTGTCCTTGGGCATGGACTGAGCCTTGGCCTTGGCAACGGCAGCGGCGAGGCTGGCGTTGTTCTCGGGCAGCGGGTCGCCGCCGAGACGGGCGGCAACGGTGATGTTGCGGCTCAGCTTGGAGAAGAGGGCGGAACGCTTGGCGTCCTGCGCGCCCTTACGATGCTTGGTTGTGGCCCACTTAGAGTGTCCGGACATACGTGTCTCCTATCGGTTTCGACCTAAAGCCCAGCGCAGATGCTCGGGCAATATAAACAAACGTCGTTATGATATACCTACTGGCCTGCGAGATAAACCCCAAAATGAAGGCGTCGTGATGATGCGGCCCCTTGGTGCAAAGCAACCTGTCCCCTTTGCACCAAACTTAGGCCCAGAGGAGGTCGCTGCGGGTGATCGTGGCGCCGATGGCAAAGGGCATGCAGGCGATGACCGGATACAGGTAGCGCATGTAGGTCGAGCCGTTGCAGGGACCGATCAGGCACACGGCGAGCACGCCCAGCAGCGGCACCCAAATGGCCAGCCCGCGCCACGAATGACGACGTAGCAGATAGACTACCACGGCGATCATGATCCACACATAGGTGGCCGAACTCATGGTGAGCGAGATAAACGGGATGCGTTGCACTGCCACGCGATACAGGTTGATCAGATGATCGCACCAGCGCACAACCTTGCTATCGACCGGATGGAAGTCGAAGTACTTGAGATTATCGGGACGTGCCATAATCTCGGCACTGCGCGCCGTGCTGTAGACCCACACATCGCGGGCACTCGGATAGAAGTAGCCGTAGTAGTTATTGATGAGCGCCGAGATATAGCACTCGGGATCCTTTTTGAACATCTGGGCCCACACCTCAAAATAGGCCTTGATGTCCTCCTGCGAGGCGTACTCGTTAAAGCAATTTTTGACGGCGTCCGACTTATCCGGGTTGTAACGGCGGCCCAGATTCTCGTACTTGAGCACACGGTCGATCACGACACGCTCTTCGTCGGTCACCAAGCCGTCGCAAGGAGCCTCCACAATGGTGCCGTCCTCCTTAACCGTGGGATTGACGCCCGAGTTGAGGCCGTCGTGCTTTTGGACGAAACGAGCCGTCTGCTGGAACGGAATCGAAAGGATTTCGCGCTTGGAACCAGGTGTGATATCGTGCGCCGGCATAAAGACCTTGGTGAAGTACATATTAGAGGCAAGGCAGAGCGCGAGCACCGCGAGGACACCGACCCAGCGGAAACGCGGGATGACGCCTGAAGGCGCAGCACCAGTCTGCTTGGCTGCACGACGAGTCACATGCACGTCCCATGCGCAAAACGCCGCTGCGATTACGCATGCCGCCAGGGGAAACACCAGGCCGCCGTTGCGCAGGAACGTGGAACCCATGGAGCCCAGAGCGAGCAGCAGCCAGTCGTGGCGCGCAAAGAGCACGGGGGCTTTCTCGCCCGCTCGCTCGACATTGGCATCACGACGGGGCAAGCCACATGCCACGAGCTTGACGGTCTGTACCAGCAGCACCAAGAACGCGTCGGCAAAGAGCACGTCTTTGGTGAGCAACGCCGCGTAGTTAGAGAACATCGGCATAAACGCAAAGAACAGCAGGATCGCACCGCGAACCGGCAGGCTCACGCCCAGTTTGCGCAGCGACGAAATGGAATAGGCCATGCAGGCGGCCGTAATGACAAATTGAGCGCAGGTATAGATGGCAAGACCTGCGTTGGCACTGTTGAACAGTGAAAGCCCCAGCTTGACGCACGAGCCGATAATGGCCGTGTGCACTACGGGATGATGCCCGTTGAGCAGCACGTTGGGGTTGAGTAGGCGCAGGTAGTCGCTCGTGCCGTTGGGGTAGTTGAACCACTGGCGAATCTGCGCACCCGTATCTCCCATAAAAAGGCCGGGCAGCGAAGCGATAAGCGTGGGCGCCCAGGCGATCATAAGCACCAGGAAGGGGCCGGCAAAGGGATGGACCGAGAGCACGGCGTGAGTCACACGCCATACGCGGCCAAAGTGCGCTTCGGAAAACGGGATGCGCCGAGAGCTCAGCCAATCCAGGCACTCAAAAGCCAAATAGAAGGCCACGATCGCTAAGAGCATCCAGCCCGCGCCGCCAATCCAGGCGCAGACGATGCGGGCTTTGTCGCCAAGGACAATCTCAGCCGAGTCGGTGAGGTCGTAGCTGCGGCCGAACACCATGCAGATGGCGAAGAACAGCGACGGCAGAATGATCGATGGACGCCAGGTGTCGCCACGGCCAAAGAACACGTAGCGAAACGGCAAGGTGAGCAGGCAGGCAAGTGCAAGCAGCATGACCGCGTCGGTATGGCCGGCAAACGAAAGGAGCACCTCGTAGCACACGTACAGCATGCCCGAGGCTTTGGGGTCAATCGCCAAGACTGCGTTGCTCGACACCGGGGCGGGATCGATGGAAAACGCCGTGGTCGCCAACAGCGCGAGCAAAAATGCGATGAGCGTCTGCTTGGCGGGATAGCGCTTAAACCAGACGATGCGGGCAGCGTCGCGCGCAGCCGTTGTGGAGAGGTCGGAATCCTTCACAGTCCGAAAGCCTTTCTAGAAACCTATCAAACTCGGCAAAACCACCACAAAGGTGCCTGTCCCCTTTGTGGTGGTTTTGGTGGTTAGGCGTCGAGGTAGATGCGCTGGGGGCGATTGCGGTGTCGGGCGAAGATGATGAGCGCCAGACCGGCGATCACGAGCGGCAAACTCAGCAGCTGACCCATGGTGATGACGCCGCCCAGCAGATAACCCAGCTGGGCATCGGGCACGCGCACGAACTCAACGAGAAAGCGAACGATGCCGTAGCCCATCACAAAGACGCCATAAACGTGCCTTGGGGCAGTAGCGGCTTTTTGCGGCTGAGCACCTGCAGAATGCAAAAGAGCACAATACCCTCAAGGAATGCCTCGTAGAGCTGGGAGGGATGGCGCGGCATATCGCCCGCGGTGCCGCCAAAGATCACGCCCCAGGGCAGATCGGTCGGCTTGCCCCACAGCTCGCCGTTGACAAAGTTGGCGCAGCGTCCCAGACATAAGGCCAGCGGAGCACCGATAACGGCAAGGTCGGCGATGGTCCAGGCGTCGAGCTTATACATGCGGCACACGATGATGCCGCCCAAGATGCCGCCCACCAAGCCGCCGTGGAAGCTCATGCCTCCCTCGTTGGTGGCAAAGATCTCGAGCGGGTGGGTCCAATAGTAGCCATCGCCGTAAAAGACGACGTAAAACAGGCGCGCGCCGATAATAAGGCCAAAGACCGCACCGACCACGACGCTCGTCAGGTCATCGATCGTGATGTCGAAGCCCCAACGACGCTGCGTGCGGTACATAACGACCGCCGTGAGCAGGGCGCCGACCACATAGGCCAGACCGTACCAGTAGATCGTGATGGGGCCCGCCGAGATCGCAACGGGGTCAAGCATATGGTAGAGGTCGTTGAGCATATCGATCCCCCTGCTCCCTACATACAAATGCGGCCGCGGGCCTTGCGCTCGCAGCCGCATATTTGGACGTAACGTCTATGCGGAGCGTACCGTCCGCAGCTTTCGCATCTTAGAACGGCGCGTACTCGTCGTACAGGTCCTCGGCCTCGCCGGAAGCATTGACCTGCTCGACGCGGGTAACGCCGGGCACGTGCTCTTTCAGGATGCGCTCGATACCCATGGAAAGGGTCAGCGAGCTCATGGGACAGCCGGCGCAAGCGCCCTGCAGTTCCAGCTTAACGACGCCCTCGTCGTCGACGCCCACATACTCCATATCGCCGCCGTCGGCCTGCAGGTTGGGGCGAATCTCTTCAAGAACCTTCTTAAGCAGCTCTTCGTTAACAGCCACAGGGGCTCCTTTCTCACAATAACGCGGGCACGCCCGCGGACAGAAGCTATGTTACTACAGCCATGTACCCGCTCACGAGCCGTCCATGCGCGCAGACACGACTTTCACGAGTAGTCAATTTGGGACGGGGCTCTTTGAGCTGCCTTTTGTTGCCAGCTAGCGTTGCCACGCGCTACTGCTGAGCCTGCCCCTCGGTGCCGATGTGAACATCGACGATAACCTGGCGGTAGCTGATGCCACAGGAGTCGAGGATGCGGCGGCTGATGCGTCCATCATCGGTGTCGGCATACTTATTGTCCAGGTAGACGACCTCGCCCACGCCCACCTGCGCCAGGATCTTGGCGCAGTCGTGGCACGGGAACAGCGTGACGTAAACCGTGGAACCCTCGAGATCCTTGAGCGAGCCACGGTAGTTGAGCACGGCGTTGGCCTCGGCATGGACCACGTAGTTGTGCTTGTCCTGCAGCGGGTCGTCGCTCGTACCCCACGGAAAAAAGTCGTCGTTGAGCGCCGAGGGTGTACCGTTGTAGCCCACCGAAAGGATGCGGTGGTTGGTGTTGGCGATGCACGCACCCACCTGCGTGTTGGGGTCCTTGCTGCGGCGCTGCGCGGCGATGGCCACGCTCATAAAGAACTCGTCCCAGCTAATGACGTCCAGGCGCTTGCCCGACGCAGTTTGATGCTGAGTGTCCGACATATGCGTACCTCCCCAGTCGATGTGATGCCCCGCTCGATGCGGTATAGGAGATTTCGCTCCATTGTAGCAGGCAGATATCAACCCTTATAAATGACTTGCTAATTCGAGCCGAATAGACTTTTCAAGTCGATGTCCAATGCATCGGCAAGTTTTATCAATGTACCAATTGTCGGATTAGCATTGCCCG
>DBEWTR010000059.1:0-1942 GCA_048205775.1 Collinsella sp.
CAGCTATGGGCTTCTTTGACAAGATGTTCGAGAAGAAAGAGTGCGCGATTTGCGGTACCGAGCTGGGACTTCTAGGTAAGACAAAAATCAATGAAGGCTACCTGTGCAAAGAGTGCGCCGGCAAGCTCTCCCCCTACTTTCACGGCTATCGCTCCAGCACCGCGGACGATATCCGTGAGCAACTCGCCTACCGCGAGGCCAACGCCGAGCGCCTGTCTTCGTTCAACCCCACGCGCACGCTTTCTGCCGGGCGCACCAATATTATGCTCGATGAGGACGCGGGCCTGCTGATCATCACTTCGCAGAGCCGCTGGCGCGACGCCAATCCCGACATCATCGAGTTCTCGCAGGTACTCGGCTGCGATATGGATATCGACGAGCATCGCACCGAGATCTATCGCGAGACCAAGGACGGCGAGCGCGAGAGCTACAACCCGCCGCGCTACGACCTGGATTACGACTTTAACCTGACCATCCACGTCAACACGCCGTACTTCACCGAGATCAGCCTGCGCGTGAACGACTCCACCATCGATCAGCGCGGCTCCATCGAATACCGCGAGGCCAAGCGCCAGGCAACCGAGGCCCGCGACGCGCTGGTGCAGCTGCGCCAGGAGACGCGCGACAGCGTCGTGGCCGCCAAGGCCCCAAGACCGCGGTGACCTGCCCCTTCTGCGGAGCCACCACCATTCCCGATGCCAGTGGGCGCTGCGAATACTGCGGCGGCGCCATCGGCGCATAGCCTCCGGCAGCGAAAGGACCGATCATGGCCTTCGAGAGCGTTAACTATCAGTGCCCTGCCTGCGGTGGCCCCTTGCATTTTGCCAGCGCCGAGCAAAAGCTCGTCTGCGACTACTGTGACTCGCGCTTTGAAGTCGAAGAAGTCGAGGCCCTCTATCGCGAGCGCCAGGACAAGGCCGACGCCAAAGCCGATGCGGCAGCCGCAACACCCAAGCCCGTCGCCGACGACGCGGTGCAGGAGCTCGCCCAAAACGCCGGCTACATCTGCTCGTCGTGCGGCGCCGAGCTCGTGTCCGACGGCACCGTCGCCGTCACCACCTGCCCGTACTGCGGCAACTCCGCCGTGGCGCCCGGCCAGCTCTCTGGCGACTTCTCGCCCGACCTGGTGATTCCGTTTAAGCTCGGGCGCGACGACGTCACGGCCGCACTCAAGGAACACTACAAGGGCAAGATCTTGCTGCCCAAGAGCTTTGTCACCGGCAACCACATCGACGAGGTCCAAGGTGTCTACGTGCCGTTTTGGCTCTACGGCGCCCGCGTTGACGGCGAAGTGTACTTTGACGCGACCAACGAGACCGTGACCGAGGAATCCGACCGCACCGTCACGACCACCGACCACTACGATGCCTATCGCAAGGGCAATATCTCGTTTAAGCGCGTGCCCGTCGACGGATCGTCCAAGATGCCCGACGGCCACATGGACGCCATCGAGCCGTTTGACTACGACGCACTGCGTCCATTCTCGGTCGCATATATGCCCGGCTACATCGCCAACCGCTACGACGAGGACTGCGAGACCTGCAAGGCGCGCGCCGAGCGCCGTATGGAAGAAAGCACGATCTCGGCCCTGCGCGAGACCGTCGTCGACGAATACGACGATGCCACGGTCGAAAGCAAGCAGCTCGACTACACCTGGGAAGACAGCGACTACGCCCTGTTCCCCGTCTGGATGCTCTCCACCTCATGGAACGGCAAGAGCTACCTGTTTGCCATGAACGGTCAGACCGGCCGCTTGGTCGGCGAGCTCCCCTGCTCCAAGCCCAAGCTCGTCATCGCCTCGATGCTGTTCTTTGTGATCGGATTTGTCCTCTCCCAGATCCTCTTTATGGGTAAGAATGCCTTCGATCCGGATTACCTCGCCTTTGACATCGAGGGCATCCTCATCAACATCGTCGCGCCGCTGATCATCGTAATCATCGGA
>DBEWTR010000060.1:0-20409 GCA_048205775.1 Collinsella sp.
TGCGTCGATTGCCTTGACCAGGGCGCTGCGCAGGCCGGCGTCCTCGAGCGCACCGACGCCCTTGATGGTGGCACCACCGGGCGAGCATACGGCATCCTTCATCGCCGCAGGATGCTGGCCAGTTGCAAGCTGCAGCTTTGCCGTACCCAGCACCATCTGGCTCACAATGCGATAGGCATCGACACGCGGGATACCGTGCTTGACCGCCGCATCGCCCAGGGCCTCGATTGCCATAGCGACAAATGCCGGAGCGCAACCACCCACCGTGCCGCCCACAAACAGCAGGCTCGTATCGAGCTCGACCACCGCACCGAGCTTGCCAAGCAGATCAAGCACCACTGCGCTCTGCTCATCACTAAGCGTGGAAGCCTTCTCGCAAGCGATGACGCCCTCGCCCACCGAAACCGGTGTGTTGGGCACCGTCGAGATATGCGCGACGCCCGGCAGGACCTGCTCCCACTTGGCACTGTCCCAGGTCCAGGCAACCGACAGAACGACCTTTTTGGCAAGAGCATCCTTGAGCGGGGCGAATATCTTCTCGATCATGTACGGTTTGACCGCAGCGACCACGATATCGGATGCGGCGACAACCTCGGCGGCATCGTGGCAGGCGACCATGCCGCGCGCCTCGCAGCGCTCAACCAGTGCGTCGTAGCGACCCGCGCAGGCGCACATGTCGCCCGCAGCTACACCGGCAGCGATCCAGCCATCGGCCATAGCGCTCGCCATATTGCCAAAACCGACAAATCCAATCTTCATATCACATAGTCCTCTCAGGCACGTTCCTCAAAACGGAAGCTATTGTCCCATGCCATTGTTTCGTATTGCCGACCTATTTGTGATACGGCTCGCCGCGGCTGATCTTGCAGGCGCGGTAAATCTGCTCTAGCAGCACCACGCGCGCCAGGTTGTGCGGTAAGGTGATGCGTCCAAAGCTGAGCATCTCATCGGCGCGGGCGCGCACCTCATCACTCACGCCGTCCGAACCGCCGATTACAAAGGCAATGTCGCTGCTGCCTCGCAGCATAAGATCGTCGAGCCGCGCCGAGAGCTCCTCACTCGAACGCTCCTTGCCCTCGATAGCTAGCAGGATCACATGCGCCCGAGACGGCAATGCAGCAAGAATTGCCGCCCCCTCCTTGTCGCGTGCGGCATCCACGCCGCCCGCCTTAGCCGGGTCGATATCGGCCACCTCGCGGATATCAACCTTGGCATAGGCACCTAGGCGCTTGGTGTACTCAGCGCACGCGTCCTTCCAAAAGCGCTCCTTGAGCTTACCGACGCAAACGACGGTGTATTTCACGCGCGTCTACTCCTTCGAATCGTTTTGAACTTTGCTGGCTGTCAGCATCTGCTCGAACATCGAGGCCGACTGCGAGAAATCGCTCGGCAGCACGACCGTCGAGGTTTTACCCGTACGAGCGAACTCCGTCATCATCTCGGACCACTGCGTAAACATGAACAGCTGGTTGGCCTCGTCGTTACCGACTCCCGTCTCCTGGATGATCTCGAGCGAATCCTTGATGCCCAGCGCGATGGCCTTGCGCTGGTTGGCGATGCCCTCGCCCGCCTTTTCCATCGCCTCAGCCTCGGCGGTCGCCTCGGTGACGCGCTTGATGCGGTCGGCCTCGGCGAGCTCCTGCGCGGCAGCGCGCTTTCGCTGGGCGGCATTGATGTCGTTCATGGAGTTCTCGACCTCGGTCGGCAGCGCGATTTTGGTGATGAGTGTCGACACGAGGGTGAAGCCGTAGGCAGCCATCTGCTCGGACACGGTGGCATTAACGTCCTTGGCGATGTCATCCTTCTTGGCAAAGACCTCATCGAGTGTGTAGACGGGAATCGAAGAGCGCAGAGCGTCGGTGATGAAGTCACGCATCTGGTCGACGGGCTCCTGCAGCATATAGTAGCTCTTGTAGATGCCCGAATCTGCCGGGCCGGCGCCCATGTCATAGCTCACGTGGTACTGAGCAGAGACCTCAAGGCCGATGGTCACGTTGTCCTGGGTCTTAACGTCGATGCCAAAACCGTTTTTCATGGTGCGCAGACTCACCGTGGCGGCCTTGCGGTCGATCACGGGCACCTTCATGTGGAAGCCCGCGTTGACGATGCGGTTAAACTTGCCCAGACGTTCGATGATCACGGCATGCTGTTGTTCAACGACATAGCAGGCGTTGGGAAGCAGCAGCAACAGAATGATAATAGGGATCAAAAGACTGGTAAGGGCGGCGATGATACCGGAAAACAGCATGGCTTCTCCTCTATTGGGCATACATTGGCACTAGGATACCCGTCCTGGACCCCCCAAAGGCCCGATGGCAGGGCCAGTGGGCAAAAAAGACCAAATATGAGTACTGTCACTATTTTAGTAGCAGCCTATTTAGCGAAATAGCACCCTGTCGAACCCGAGATCCTTCCAAATTGAGCCGCTTTGTCTCAAAGCCGAATCAAATTAACGTACAGCTGTTGCGTAATTATCACAAAATAGACCTCTAGAAATGTTGCCGCCTTTGTGACAGTACTCATATTTGCCGTTTTTTGCCCACTGGGGTTTCGGGCATACGAAATATCGGCATTGGATCCGTAAAAACAGCCTGCCGGCGGACTCGCCAGCTCGCTAAAAACGCTCCGCGTTTTCTTAACGCTCGCTCTTTCGCAGGTTCAAGTCCCCGCGATGGGCCCATAACAAAAAAGCCCCCATTGCTGGGAGCTCTTTCATTCAATGGTGCGGGCGAAAGGACTTGAACCTTCATGGGGTTGCCCCCATACGGACCTGAACCGTACGCGTCTGCCAATTCCGCCACGCCCGCGTGCAGGAATTAGAATAACGGAGCGCCAGCGCGAACGCAAGAACTATTTTTGAAAAAGTTTACGAGCGTTATTGCGTATACATTTGAGGGCCCTCACAGCCCCATCATGAATTTAGCATGCGTCCTCTTCATGCCGTGATTCTCGTAAAACCGGTGAGCACCCAACCGTGCGGCATTTGAGGTCACCTCGATTACCTCGCAGCCCTGCTCTCGTGCACACGCAATGGCCCTCTCAAGCAGCAGTGTCCCGCGTCCACCACCACGGTATCCCTTGTCAACCACGAGCTCGCAAATCTCGGCCACGGGGTGTTCATGGTGAAGCTGCCGCTCGACGCGCACGTTCACAATCCCGACAACGTCATCCTCTTCGAGCACAAAAGCGAAAAATGGCTGTCGGGCAAGCTGCCAGGCAAAACGCTTACAGAACGTCAATCGGTCAAACCGAGTGTCCTCGAGCTGGCACATGAGCTCGTACACCGCGTCGGTATCGGCAACAGTCGCCATTCGAACTGTCATCTCCGGACCCCCTAAGCAAGCAGGCGTTCTTGGTCGAACAGCTGCGCGACGGACTCGCCGGCTTCATCCGGCGTGATGAAACAAGACCCGACGCACTCGGGGGCGCCATAGCGCCCATGGTAATCGCTACCGCCGGTGCACACGATTCCGTACTGCCGTGCAAGTCTAAAGGCCTCTTCGGTCGCAACGGCATCGTTATCGGGATGAAACGCCTCGATGCCCATCAGACCTGCCTTAACAAGTTCGGGGATAGCCCCCCACGAGTCCATCTGCTGGGGATGTGCGAGCACGGGCACGCCTCCCTGTTCGCGAGCAGCCCGAACAACTGTAAGTGCGTCGGGATAGGAAATGTCGCGCTCGGCAATACCGCCATTTTTAAATAGCCGACGATAAACGCACTGATATTCGCCATCTCGATAGCCCAGCCCCGTAAGCGCCTGCATGACATGCTGTTTGTAGACACCAGTACTTGCCCGCGAGACTTCGACCACGTCGGCCACCGATGCTTTTCGCCCGCAGGGGGCCATCCCTTTACGTTCGAGCGTCCATGCCTGCCACAGGGTGTTGGCAGTACGGCGGGCAAGCGTTTCGTTTACCAAGAGCTCAAGCGGGCCAGATTCATCCGCCGTAGCCGCGAGGCCGTAGCAAAGAATATGAATCTTGCGTCCGGTTTCCGAGTCAATGCAAGAAGCCTCAACGCCCGCAATCACGGGAAAACCCATCTTGCGGGCTTCGGCGCGTACGGATGACAGCTGGCGCAAACTGTCGTGATCGGTAATGGCAATACCCGAAAGACCCCGCTCACGAGCCTCGGCAATCAATGCCTGCACCGATTGAGAACCATCGGAATAAACCGAATGCGTATGCAGATCAAATGACCCCTGCACGGATCTATGTTCCTGCATCCGTCCCTCCTATGCCTGGACAAACCCACCAGTCTGCATGTTGTACTCACGATCGCAAACGCCTTCCATGAACTCCAAATCATGGAAGATGCCCAGCATCGTAGTACCTCCGGCCTTGAGTTGCTCAATCAAATCGCGGACTCTGACCTTGCTCGCGTTATCGAGGCTGGCAGTCGGCTCATCCAACAGTAATAGACGTGGACGACGCACCATAGCGCGCGCGATGTTGAGCCTGAGCTTCTCACCACCCGAGAACGTATTGGGATACAGGTCCCACAGGGGCTTGGGGAAGTCGAAATGCTCGAGCATGCGCGTTGTCTCCTCCTCAATCGCATCTTCATCGGCAAACGCCTCAGCGGCACTCGCGTGCACGATTTCACGGGCCGTGGTACGTGGCACGGCATCGAGGAACTGGGAGACATAGCCAATCTCGTAGTTGCGCAGATAGATCACACGACGTTCATCGAGCGTGGCAAGGTCGACCGGACCAAATGCCTCGGAATTGTACATGATGTGGCCGCTCTCCGGCAGGTTTGTGCGGTAGATGCACTTGAGGATCGTGGACTTGCCCGAACCCGAACGGCCGGTAACACCTACGAACTCGCCCGGCAGCACGCTCAGCGAAATGTGCTCGCAGCCACGCACGCGACGATTGGCGGCGTGCAGGGTAAAGCCTTTGGAAAGATCCTCGATTGCAAGAAGCGGACGCGCTTCGGGCTCAACAAATTCGGTCACATCGCCCATTATTTGTCCTCCCATCCGTCCGTATCCGCCGCAGTCGCGGGAACGTGGTCGGCCGTCTCGGCGATCGTCGCGGCGTCGGTGGCAAAGCGGGCAGACATGCTCGGCAGCGCCGGATACCACATGCGCGAAACCACGCGGCCGTCCACAAGCGTCGCCGTAATCACGGGGTAGGTGCGCTGGCCTTCCTCAACCTCGCGAATCACCAGGATATCGGCCTTTTTGCCCTCTTCCAGGCTACCAATCTGGTCATCGGCATGCACGGCGCGCGCCGGATTGATGGTAAGCATGGCAAACGCCTCTTCAAGCGGCAGCTTGAAATCGTGGTGCAGGGCAAAAGCGCTCTGCAGCATTGCCGTGGGATAGTAATCGGAGCACAGCACGCTCGCCACGCCGTTGGACACAGCGTCGCGCGCCGAAAGATTGCCCGAGTGGCTCTTTCCCAGCAAGATGTTGGGCGTTCCCATGACGGTCGACATGCCGCGCTCGCGAGCAGCGCGTGCCACCTCCAGGCTCACCGGAAACTCAGAGATCGTGCAGCCAAGCTCGCGCATGAGGTCGAGATGCTCAATCGAATCGTCATCGTGGCTCGCCAGCGCGATGCCGTTTTCACAAGCAACATTGGCAAGGTATTTGAGCTGGTCAAAGGAGAGCTTGGGCGCCGCCTGCTGAGCGGCGACAATCTGTGCCGCCTCCTCGTCACTCAACTCATGGTCGCTGCGCACGCTCTTGCGCCAGATCTCGATATCGCGATACTGGCCCTGGCCGGGGGTGTGATCCATGAACGAAAGCTCGTCCACCTCGCCCGAGCGCAGGTGTCCTTCGACCTGCTCGACCAAATTGACGTTATCAACCTCGAGGCGCAGATGCAGACGATGGCGAATCAAGTGCGCGTTGCGCCCCTCGGTGCGCTTGCAGCCGGCAATGAGCGCCATGATCTTCTCGGTGTTCTCCCAGCGCCGGACCGGCTTGGTGTCCATGATGTCTTGCGCATATGCCGAAAGCGAGTGATACATGGTGGTGATGCCGTGGGCGATGAGCTCGCGCTCGGCCTCGAACAACGCCGTCGAGAAGTCCATGAGCACCGTCGGGCGCGGCGAGATAACGGTCTCGATATAGTCGGAATGGATATCCACAAGACCGGGCGTGACGTAGCCGCCATGGGCATCGATAACGCCGGCGCCTGCGGCAGCCGCATCGAATTTACCCTGGCGCTGGATCGCGGCAATCCTATCGTCTTCGACCACAAGCTCGTAGCCAAAGAGCAGACGGTCGGGCTGAACAATGATTCCGTTGCGAATGACGTACATCGGCGAGCCTCCTAAAGAAGCGAATAGACGAGTTCTTGGGTGTAGGCGTGTTGAGGGTCTTGCATGATCTGGTCGGTCAAGCCATGCTCGATAACTTGGCCGTCGAGCATGACGATGGTGCGATCTGCAAGCAGGCGAATCACGCCCAGGTCATGGCTTACCACGACCATTGACACTCCCAGGTCACGACGCAGCGACAAGATGAGGTCGAGCACACGCGCCTGGACCGAAAGGTCCAAGCCGGTGGTGACCTCGTCCAAGAACAGCAGCGGAGGACGGTTGGAAAGCGCCTTGGCAATCTGCACGCGCTGCTGCATACCGCCCGAAAACGCGCGCGGTGGATCTTGTTCACGACGCAAGGGGATGTTCACGCGATCAAGCAGCTCGCGGCCGCGATCGACCATGGAGGAAACGTCACGGATACCGGCAGCGATCTGCTTCTCGGCGATATTGGAAAGACTCGAGAAGTTCATGCGCAGGCCCAGGTAAGGGTTTTGGTAAACCATGCCAAAAATCTCATCGCGAATAAGGCGCTTTTGCTGGCGAGAGAGGTCAAAGCAGTTGCCTTTGCCCCCATCATATGCAGCGACACGCATATCGCCCGCCGTGGGCTCCTGGTCGAAATAGAGGCACTGCATGAGCGTCGACTTGCCCGAACCAGACTCGCCCACAATGCCCAGAATCTCACCGCGATGCACCTCGAGCGAGATGTCGCGCACCGCGTGCACCGTGCCGCATACAGGACAGATGTTGCGCTCGAGCTTGGCATGCGGGTCGCGGCAGTAGTCACAGCCGACGCCAAAACGCTTGGCCAGATGGCGAACGGACAAAACCGGAGCCTTATCCTTAAATTCATGATGAACCGTAGCGGGAAGCATCGTCGTGCCTTTACTCATCGCTTCCGCCCTCCTCGAGACGCTCTGCGCAATAATCGGTATCGGAGCACTGCCATGCCTTCTTGCCCGTAACGGGATCGATGGTTTGAGTCATATAGACGCCCGTCGCCCCACAGATGCAGCAGCGCTTACCTTCAAAATCCTCGCGCACAAAGGGATGGTCTTCGAAGGCGAGCGACTCCACCTTGGTATGGGGCGGCACGGCATAGATCTTCTTCTCGCGACCGGCGCCAAACAAAAAGAGATTCTCGGCATCGTTGAGCTTGGGATTGTCGAAACGCGGAATAGGGCTCGGCGCCATAACGTAGCGATCCTGCACCATCACGGGATGGTCGGCACCGGTAGTCGTGGAGCCATAGCGCACGATCTGCTCAAAAAGCTCCAGATATGCCCCGGTGTACTCAGCTTCGGCATGCAGACGGCGCGTCACGCTTTCGCGCGCCTCGTAGGTGCGCAGGGGCTCTGGCATGGGAACCTGCAGCACCATGAGTTGTTCGCGCTGCAGCGGACGCTCAGGGATACGGTGACGGCTCTGGATGAGCGTCGCGTCCGCCGTGGACGTGGTGGTCTCGACGCCGGTAGTCTCGTGCACGAGGCTGCGAATAGACACGGCATTGACGCTCGCGTCCGAGCCCTGGTCGATTACCTTGAGCACGTCATCGGGACCGATGCACGACAACGTGACCTGCAGGCCACCCGTACCCCAGCCGCGGCCGATGGGCATCTCGCGGCTGGCGAACGGCACCTGGTATCCGGGAATGGCGACGGCCTTCAAGATGGCGCGGCGAATCTCGCGCTTGGAGCCCTCGTCCAAAAAGGCAAAGTTATAGTTGCGCTGCACGAGAACCGTCCTCCTTCTGTCCCTCGGCGTGATTCATAGAGCGCAAGGCTGCATCGAGCTTGCTTTGGAACGTCACGTAGTGCGGCAGCTTGAGATGGCTGATAAAGCCCGTGGCTTCCACACCGTCGATGTGATAGAGCACGAACTCCTGATCCTGTGTGGGGTAGCGAACGTCGTCGACGCGCAGCGAATGGTCGAGGACGCTCATGGCGATGGCCTTGCTCTCGTCGCTGCCGGTAACGAGGCCGTAGCCCACATCGAGCGCGTTCACATGCTCGCCCGTCTCGGTCACCTCGTCGTTGGCGATCAGGCTTTCGACCTCACAGACCGGGAGTGCTCCCAGATAGTACGCGTCGTCGGCAGAAGCCTGAGAGGGATCGGTTCCGGGGGCATCAATCGTCACCGGCACGCTGCCGCGGCGAAGCTCGCCCACCGTGGGATGGGAAATGCCAAAGCCGCGAATGGCCGCGTACCCGATGGCGACAACCGCCTGCGTGAGGCCACGCGAGAGGGCCTGCAGGATAACGCTGCGCGGCGCCGGCGTGAAAAGCGGGGTCTTGGTGATATCGACGGGCTCGGTGTCGTCGATAGCAACCGGGCGGATCATACCGATCTGGCGCAGGTAATCGCACACCTTGGGCACACAATCGAGAGGCGTGGTCTCGGCCACGCCATAAAAGGCCTCGGCCGCTTCATCCAGACGCTCATCGATGACAGCGCGCGCGGCACGGACATCGGCATCGGTCTCTTCGCTTAGATCAAAATTGATAAGGCGATGGCTGTAATCGCGGGTCGCGCCCAAAATCTGTCCGCCCTCGATATCTTTGAAGGCCGCGGAGATGCGGCGCGAAACGTGCATCTCGCCCGTATCGATCACACGCGATGTATAGAGGCGCTCGAGGGTGGAACGGTAGGCACGCACCAAAAAGACGGCCTCCTCGATAGAACCCGACGCCTGCTTGAGGGCGATTGCAGCAACCTCGGGAGCCCAAACGGAGCCCTCAGACTGCACCTGCTCGACCGCATGCGGCATGGCCTCGATGATGAGTGCGGGATCGAGCGCGCGGCCACCCGCAACGCGCTCGCGCTCAAGCAGCTCAAGCGATGCGGCGATTGCCTGCTCGCCGCCGGAAACGGCTACATATCCCATGATTCAACCTCCCTGCAAGCGCTGGAACGGGGAACGGCGGCGATATGGCCAAACCCGTCTACAAACATCAGGTCGATGCCGCAGGGAAACTCGTCCAGACGCGCAATACGCGAGCGCAAGACATCGCCGCGATCGCACGAGAAGTGCGAAGTGCCGTCAACGCCGGGGCCACCGAGCTCCCAGGAGCTCTTGGTACACGCGTGCGAAGCGGAGCCGACGCGCAAACCCTGCGCATCCAGTCCCAAAAGCACCGAGCACTCGACGATAACCGTCGCGCCGCGATGCGGCTGTTCAAGCGTCCCCGCCGTAAGCGCAGCGATTGCACTCGCCGCGCCCTCATCTCGAAAAGCCTCCGGAACGATCACGCACGCAGCTTCGCTCGGCGCCGCAGGAGTCACGTGCGTTCGACTCGCGATCTGCCGGGCAGCACGCTCAAAGCCCGTGGTCGCCATGCAAAAAGTCGTACCGCTATCGAGCAGCATGTCCGCCAACATCAACGTCGCGGGGAATAGGCCACAGCGCTTCGCCTCGACCTCATAGGCATCCGTGACGGATAGGCGGCAAACCTCGCCGGGGCGCGCCATGCAGTCCAGAACCGTACGAAACGTTCCCTGCAGCTCGAAGGCGCGCTCGTCAAGGGACGGATCGCGATCGAAAACCTCATCCTGCTCGTTCATTTGACCACCGCCTGAACACTCATGTCCTGGCCAGACATTTCATCGAACTCGACACGCGACACATAGGTGAGAGCATCCTGTGCAGCCACGCGCTCAAACATGGCAGCACGCGCCTCCTCGACGCGGCGCTCGAGTTCCGCCAAACAAGCCGGCGCCGGATCCATTGCATAAGCGGCATCGATTACCGCGAGCGCACGAGCATGCGCGGCATCGGTTCCCATAAGCACGCCCAGGCCATCGGCCTCGCCAATGCGCACGCGGCTCTCGGTAACAAGCACCTCGCTCAGATAAAAGCGGCTGTTGCGAGCCGTCTCGCGCACCTGACACATCACAAGGCCCTGGTGCGCCGGCACAATATCTTCGGCAGGGGCGGCGGCCTCGACCAGGCCCGCCAGTTCGAGCGCAAGCGCAGGGCCGCTCTCAACCAGGACCTCGGTCCTCTCTCTTCTTGTTAGCATGCAAATCTTTCCTTAGTTATCCGAGTCGATGATGTAACGGCGACGAAGGCGAACCGAGATGAACTCGAGTGCAAACGACACAGCCAGGCATACATAGACAATCACGCCCACCTCGTGCAGGTTGTAGTAGTAGTTGCCTGCCTGATACAGCTGAAAGCCGATACCGCCCGCGCCCGCGAAGGCGCCCACGGCAACCGCGTTGGCAAAATTGATCTCAAAGCGAATAAATGTCCATGAGAGCAGTTTGGTAATGGTTGCCGGACAGATGGCCTGGAACACAATCTGCCAGAAGCTGGCACCGCTCGCAGAGAGTGCCTCGATTACATCTGCATCGATTTCTTCAATCGACTCCGAGTAGCTCTTGGTAAGATACGCGATGGAATGGAAGGAAATTCCCAGCACCGCCGCCTCGGATCCAAGGCCGATGGCCACCGTGAAGACGAGTACCCACAGAATCGTTGGAATCGCTCGGATGATAGCAACGAATCCTTTGACCGCATTGGAAACGAGCGGATTCGAGAGGTTCTCGGATGCCGCCAACGCCAAGAAAAACGAGATGATGGCCGAGATGATGGTGCACAGCACGGTAACCGCAATGGTGACCAACGTGCTCTCGGCAACCTTCGCCCAGCTAAAATGCGCAGCTCCCAACGGCGGGTCAAGCGCTGGTTGGAACATCATGGCGCAGAAATCAGACCAGGTTTGAGCGAGTGCGCGGCCAAGGTCAACCGTGCCAAAATCCATGCGCACAAACGTAACGACCGTCAAGAGGCACAGAATGCCCAGCGTAAGCACGACAGAATAGTTGCGCCCCCGGCGAGACACGAGACGAATATGCCCAGCGTGCGAACGCTCGATCGCACCGGCCGTGGCGGGAGTCAGCTCAAAAGTATCCATTAGATCATCGACCTTCTAGCTGCGTTGGAAATCGCCTCGACCACGAGCACCAAAACAATGGTCACAAGAATCACAAGGCCAGCGCAGTCATACCGAAAAGACGCGTAGTACAGGTTGAAGGCAAAGCCGATACCCGTACCGGTAAGCAAGCCCACCAACGTGGCCTCGCGAATATTGGTCTCGACCATATAGAGTGTCCAGCTCATAAGCTCTGCAACGGCAAGCGGCAGACCCGCCTGAAAGACAATCTGCCAAAAGCTTGCTCCGCAGCTGCGCAACGCCTCGATGGGGCCGCAAGGGATTTCGTCGAGCGTGTCCAGAAAAAAGCGCGTAATCTGGCCAAACGTCGCCAAAAAGAGCGCGAGGAAGCCCGTGAACTCGTTTTGCTTGAACGAAAGGAGCAACAGCAGCGCCCATGCAATCATGGGAACATTGCGAAAGATATTGGCGAAGATGCGGATGACACCGCGCACGATGCCGTTTTCGACACCGACGCTCGAGCATCCCAGCACCGCAAGAACGATACCCAGCAAGGCCGCGAGCATCGTAGCGGCGATGGAATCGAACACCGTCGAAACCACCTGCGTGGCAATTATGCCCAGCTGTCCTAACGACGATGGCGTAGGGCAAAAGTTCTGCAGCATCCATGCAAGGGCAGCGGGTACCGAACCCAAGGCATATCCAAAGCTGAAATCGCCGACAAGCGATGCCCCCTCGGCAACCAAGACAACGGCCGCAACTACTGCGAGTGCGCGAAGCTGACGCCTTCTAAACCAGCTCAAATCGGGAACCTTCCCCGCTTTCGCATTGCCAAAAGAGCCTGTGGACATGGCGCCGCACTCCCCCGCGCTCATCGCAAGGCTCCAGAAGGAACAGCGGAAGCCATGCCAACAGATGCGGGTGTCGCGCCAGCTTGGGGCCCTGACACCGGAACGGAAATGAAGCCCTCTTCTCCATCGCCGTAAATCACCGCGATCATCTGGGGGGTCAGCTCGGCAGGCGCACCCTCGAACACTTTCGCGCCCGCACGCAAGCCCACGATACGATCGGAAAACTCAAGTGCCATATCCACCTGATGCAGATTGACGATGCAGGTGATGCCATGCTGACGCGTCACGCGGCGCAGATGCTCCATGACAGCACGGCTGCTCTTGGGATCAAGGCTCGCGATAGGTTCATCGCATAGAATGATGCGGGGATCTTGAATAAGTGCGCGGGCGATACCCACGCGCTGCTTTTGTCCGCCCGAGAGCTGATCGGCGCGACGATAGGCAAACTCGCCCAGGCCCACTTCGTCAAGCAGCTCGAACGCACGGAGCTTCTCGGCTTCGCTGTAGAGGCCCAGCGACCCCGCCACAGCACCCTTGTAGCCCAGACGCCCATGCAGCACGTTTTGAATGGCGGTAAGGCGATACACCAGGTTGTTTTTCTGAAAGATCTTGGCGTTCTGCGCGCGCACGCCACGCAGCTTGTTGCGGCGCAGATGCGTAATGTCCCGACCATTAAAGACAACCGACCCCTCCGTGGGCTCGATGAGGCGATTGATGCAGCGCAAAAACGTCGACTTGCCGGCGCCTGAAGGACCGATCACCGCAACCAGTTCTCCCTCGCCGCAAGCAAAATCTACGCCGGAAAGCGCGTGATGCTGCTCCCGTGCACCTCGTTTGCCCTCGTAGCTTTTGGTCAAATCGCTCACCTGCAAGAGAGGCTGTGCGTTCTGTGGCATTTCCATGCCCTCCCATCAACGTCGAGGCCGGACGCGGATATTCGCGCCCGGCCCGGTTTGGCAGCGGCGAATCGTCTACGCGATGCCGCCCATCTGCACGTGTGCGCGCAGGGACATGCATTAGTCAAGCGCACGAATGGGGTCGTACCAGGAGTCCTCGACCGCGATGAAGCCGGCGGTATCACCCAGGCTCCAAACGGCACCGGTGCCCTCTTTATCCTCGGGGGCAAAGAGCAGTTCGTCTTCAGAGGTCTCCTTGGAGGTCAAGCCCTTGACGAGCTTGTCGATGATCTCCTGCGGGACCTTATCGGTGTTGACGGCGATAGGCCCGTTGAGAACCGGGGTGGACTGGATGATGCCGAACTTCTTGCCCTGAACGCGATCGAAGGGCTGGGGAGCGTCGGCCTTGACGGAGTAGACGGAACCGGCGGCGTTCACGGCGTCGCGCTCGCCCTCGGGGACATCAAGATAGGTGTCGACGTCGACATCGTCGAAGGCGGCAACATCGGCATCACCCTGCAGCAGGTTGACAGCAGAACCGGGGTGAGAGTTACCAAAGAGTACCTGGGAGAAGAAACCCGGGGTACTGAGCTCGTCGGAGGACTTCACGTCGTCCGGGAACGCCTTCATAATGGCGTTGCACGGAACCTTGAAGCCGGAGGTGGAAGTAGCGGAGACAAAGCTCATGCGCTTGCCCTTGATGTTCTTGATGGAATAGCCGCTCTCCTCGGCGCTATCCGCGTAAGCGCTCATCTCGGCCTCGGGCACGCAGATGCGGCTGTAGTACTTGGCGCCGTCGAGCTTGCCATCGGTGTCGGAGGTGGTCACAAGCGGAAGAACCTTGCTGTTCTTCTTCTGGGCCTGGATGAAGCCCTCGGCGCCCATGTTGGCAAGCTGAGCCTTGCCGGAAGCGATAGCCTCGATAGCGACGTTATAGTCGGTGGTGGTCATGAGCTCGACCTTGACACCGGCGTACTTCTCAAGAACCTTGCCAAACTCCTCGCGGCCCGCGTCGAACTCGGAGCTGGACTCGTTGGGCAGCCAGACCATGGTAAGTTTATCGATAGAAGCGGCATCCGAGCCAGCGGTCGCCGCACCACCCTTACCGTCGACGCTGCCGCAACCGACGAGACCGAGGCCGAGCGTCACGGCACTCGCGCCAAAAAGGCCCAAGAAGGACCGGCGAGAAATTTGCTTGTTCTTGATATCTGCCACAATCTTCTCCTTACAACACAAGAATGCACCGGAGGGACCGGGGGTTCTATTTGTCCCGTCCGGCGATGACGTGGTAGATATTAGGGTTGTGGGCAAGCCGTTTTTCGATCAACGGCAATCGCTTGTCATATGCTTGCGCGAAGATGCGGGAACATGACGCGAACCGTAGGCACTTATTAATAGAAACGCCCCGTCGTAAGCTCAAGGGCAGGCATAAGGCAGGTAATAGACCAGTTTTGTCAGCCCCTTGGCAGCCGTTTATAGAAAAAGTTTGCAGGCATTTTCCCAAGCGGCTCGCGCGATTGCTTCGGCATTATCGCCGGTGCGGTCGACACGGTCGTTGACCAACGCGTTTGCCGTAAATGAAATCATCGCGGGCTCGCACTCGAGACCGCGAATAGGCTCTGGGGCCATGTACGGGCAATCCGTCTCGAACAAAATACGGTCGAGCGGTGTTGCCGCGAATGCCTCGCGCACCTCGTCGTTGCGTTTAAAGGTAGCCGCGCCGCCATAGGCGATGTAACAACCCAAATCCACAAAGCGCTCCATTGTGGCTCGGTCCTCGCCAAAGCAGTGCAGTACGCAACCGGCCTGGGGCACACCCACCTCGCGCAGCACGTTGTACGCATCCACATGCGAGGTGCGCTCCTCGTCCGCGTCCTCATGACGCAGATGCAACTCCACCGGAACATTGCGGCGTACGGCAAGCTCAAGCTGGCGCGCCATACAGTCGATCTGCACGTCGTGGGGCGCCGGCGCGATATCGTCGTCGTAATCCATGTGGTAGTCCAGACCGATCTCGCCAATGCCAACGCATAGGGGATCATCGAGCGCAGTCACAATCTGGGCATGGATGTTATCGGTGTAGTCGGGCGCGCCATAGGGGTGAACGCCAGCGAGATACTTGACCTGCGGAATATCCCGCATCGGCAGAATCTCGCGAACCAGCCAGTCGCTATAGTCCGTCACGCTGCGTTTGTCAGCGATGGGGTCGATCATCGTCACCAACAGGTCGACGCCCGCAGCTTTGGCGCGCACGAGCGTCTCGGGCACTTCTTTGCCCCAAAACGAAAGCAGGTGCGCGTGCGTATCGGCAAGCGGCGCCAAGGGCACGGGACAAGCAACCGTCTTCTTTTTCTTGGTAAACGTCACGCGTTCGACATTAGGCGTCATGGGAAAGCTCCTGAGCCAGGCGGACAAAGTCGGCAACATCGAGCGTCTCGGCGCGCGTGGTAGGTGCGATACCGCAGGCCTCAAAGGCGGCGTCGAGCACGTCCTTAGCAAAACCGTTGGCGCTCATGGAATTGCGGATGGTCTTGCGACGCTGAGCAAATGCAGCGTCAATCACGCGGGCCACAAACTCGCGATCGAGCCCCTCGGGCACCACGCCGTCAACACGGTCGATGCGCACCACGGCAGAATCCACATGCGGTGCCGGCATAAAGCAGCGCGGCGGCACCTCAAAGCGCCCCGTCACCTGCGCATACAGACCGAGCTTTGCCGTGTAGCCGCCATAGGTCTTGTTGCCCGGCGTTGCGCCAATACGATCTGCAACCTCCTTTTGCACCATGACGACAGCGCGCTTAAGCGCGGGCATCGTCTGGAAGAACTGAAGGATGATCGTCGCCGCCACGTTATAGGGCAGATTCGCGACAAACACCGTGGGTTCACTACCGGCGGCCTGCTCAATCTGCTCCGGCGTCACCTTGAGCGCATCGCCCATGATAAAGCGGAAGTTGGCATAGTCGGCGGCGTGAGCATCGAGCACAGGCTCGAGCTCGGGATCTGCCTCAATCGACGTAACGCACGCCGCCTCCTGCAGCAGGGCCAACGTCAGTGTGCCGCAACCCGGGCCGACCTCGAGCACGCGCTCATCGCCCGCAAGCTCAGCGAGCTCACAGATACGTTCGATCACATGGTTGTCGATCAGGAAGTTTTGGCCCAGGCGATGCTTAGTCGCAAGGCCAAACTCCTCTAGCAGCTCCCTGGTAGCCGTGGGGTTTGCCAAAGGCGAAGTTGTCATGGTTGCCTCCTTAGCATGATGGCGGCGTCTTGAAACAAAAGGGCATGGACCGTGGCGGCCATGCCCTTACAGCTAAACAGCAAATTGCCGATATGGCGCTCGCGCGGTCTCTACGCCAGACGCGGGAACAGCGGATCGCCCTTCTCGACGGGCTGACCACCAGCAAGCAGGCCCCAAGCGCAAATGCCCTTGAGGTCGTCGCTCGCGGCCTCGTCCTCGCAGGACAGGCGGCGCAGAGCCTCGGCAGAAGTCTGGGGCATGAGCGGCATCAGCAGGTGAGCGGCAATGCGGATGGCCTCGAGCAGGTTGTAGATCACAAACGCCAGCTCGTCAGCCTTGGCCTCGTCCTTGGCAAGTGCCCAAGGCTCGGAGTCCTCGATGTAGTGGTTGGCGGCGTGGATGAGCTCCATGACCTCGTCCTTGGCTCCACCGTAATCGAGCACGTCCATCTTGGCCATGTAGCGCTCGACCAGACCATTGGCGATCTTTGCCAGCGGGTTGTCGAACGCATCGAACGATGCGGGCTTGGCGGGCGCGCAACCGTCAAAATACTTGCCGCTCATGTTGAGCGAACGCGAGATGAGGTTGCCCCAGCTGTTGGCCAGGTCGGCGTTGTAGACCTGCTCCATGCGGTCGAAGCTGATGGCACCGTCGGTGCCGGGGACGACGTCGGTCATGAAGTAGTAGCGATAGCCCTCGACGCCCAGCATGTCGATAACGTCCTGCGGAGCGATGGCGTTGCCGCGGCTCTTGGACATCTTCTCGGCCTTGCCGGTCTCGGCATTGCGCACGGTCAGGAAGCCGTGGGCAAAGACGTGCTCGGGCAGGGCCTCGCCGATGGCCATGAGCATGGCGGGCCAAATGACGCAGTGGAAGCGGATGATGTCCTTACCCACGATGTGGAACTGCGCGGGCCAGCGATAGGCCAGCTCGGCACGCGCCTCGTCGGTGTCGACACCGTAGCCGACGGCCGTCATATAGTTGAGCAGCGCATCGAACCACACGTAGGTCACGTGACCCTCGTCAAACGGGACCTGAATGCCCCAGTCAAAGCTCGTACGGCTCACGGAAAGGTCGTTGAGGCCGCCCTCGACAAAGCTGCGAACCTCGTTCATGCGGAACGCAGGCTCGACAAAGTCGGGATGCTCGTCATAGAGCTTAAGCAGCTTGTCCTGGAAGGCGGAAAGCTTAAAGAAGTAGGACTCCTCCTGCACGCGCTCAAGCGGACGGTGGCAGTCGGGGCACAGGTGCTGGCCGACGCTGCCGTACTCCTCGTCGCCCTTCTGGACCTGCGTATCGGTAAAGTAGGTCTCGTCAGGCACGCAATACCAGCCGTCGTAGCTGCCCTTATACAGGTAGCCGGACTCCTTCATGCGCTCCCACAGGTACTGCACGGCATGGTGCTGGCGCGGCTCGGTGGTGCGGATGAAGTCATCATTGGAAATCTCGAGCTTGCTCCAAAGCTCCTTGAAGTGCGGGGCCTGGCTGTCGGTCCACTCCTGAGGCGTCATGTTGTGCTTGGCTGCGGCCTCGGCGACCTTCTCGCCGTGCTCGTCCATGCCGGTCAGGAACTTGACGTTATAGCCGGCGGAGCGGCGATAGCGAGCCTGAACGTCGGCGATGATGGTGGAATAAGCCGTGCCCAGGTGCGGATCGGCGTTGACGTAGTAGATGGGCGTCGTGATAAAGAACGAAGGCTTGCTTTGATCCATGGGGTTTGTCCTCCAGAAAAACGTTGCATACAGAGGATGATTCTAGCGCAAGGGCTGGATATCCTCCATCTATTGCATATCGAGCACCATGGCATAGACATCGCGCTTGCGGCGCGAATACTTCTGAGACAGGCGCTTGGCCACCGCAGACGCGGGCTCCCCCTCCTCGAGCGCGGCGCGGATATCCTCGCGCAGGGCCTCGTCGGGATCCGCTGCCGCGGCGCCAACCGGCACGATACCGGCCTCCTCATCCTCGCTCGGCGGCGCGATGACCAGCGCAATCTTGCCCTTTACCTCGCCGCGAGCACGCAGCTCCTCAGCAAGCTGGGCAGCGGGCCCGCGCAAGACTTCCTCGTGCAGCTTGGTGAGCTCGCGGCAGACGGCAACCTCACGCTGGGGAAAAACCTCTGCCACGGCCTCGAGCGTCGCCACGATGCGATGTGGAGACTCGTAGAAGATGAGTGCGCCGGGAACCACGGCAAGGCGCTGCAAACGACGCACGCGGTCGCCGTGCTTTCGGCCCAAAAAGCCCTCAAAGAAAAAATGCTCACAGGGAATGCCGGACGAAACGAGCGCCGTGACGCAAGCGGAGGGCCCGGGAATAACTTCGACGGGCACATCGGCCTCACGTGCCGCCTCGACCAGCGCCTGGCCGGGATCGGACACGCTCGGCATGCCGGCGTCCGAGGCAAAGGCGAGGGTCTCCCCCGCCAGCAGACGGTCGACCAGGCCGGCGGCGCGGCTGGCGATCACATTCTCGTCGCAACGGACAAGCGACTTGGAAATGCCCAGGTGCATCAGCAGCTTTGACGTCACACGCGTGTCTTCGCAGCAGATGGCATCGGCGGCGGCAAACGCCTCGCCAACGCGCGGGGACAGGTCGCCCAGGTTGCCGATGGGCGTGCCGACCACATAGAGTTTGCCCGTATGGGCGCTGTTTTGCGTCATATCAACCTATTCAATCATGCCACGCTCGAGCGTACCGAGCGCCGCGCGGGCGTCCCATGCTGCAATGCGCTTCTCGGTCTTCCACGTTTGGAAGAACCAACCGGCAGCCGGTGCAAACGAAGCCAGTTGGTTGGCGATAAACACGCGCTCGTAGGCATTGCGGCCCTCGGGCGTAACCGACGAGTTGGCAAAGATCGCCGCGCCCGACCATTCGCCCACCAGCACGGGGAACCCAGTCGAAATCGCTTCTTTGAGCTCGCGCTTGTTGCGCGAAATCGCCGTCGTCAGCCCGCGGGGGCTCGTGATATCGAGCGCATACTCGTCACGGTAATGGTACAGGTGAAGGTCCATGTAGACGTTCTTGTACTTGGCGCCGCGCATAAAATGCTTCCACTCGTTGGGATGCCCCGACGACGAGAAGACGACGATCTTATCCTCGGGCATATACGAACGGACGAGCTCGTAGGCGTCGCGATAGAAGTTGCGCAGGTAGTGCGCCGGAATGCCATCCGTCATGGTGAAGAGGCTCTTGCGGACGCTCATCTGCGGCGTGTCCAGCAGCTCAATGCCCAGCAGGCTCTCGGCCTCGCCGTAGCGATCGGCCAGGCGCTCGAGCACGTCGAGCGCGACATGACGGCCGTTGGTGGACGAATGCCACTCGGCGACAGCCTCCGGCGTGGCGGGCGAATCGTTGGAATCGCCCTGGCCACCGGGCACAGTTGCCAGATCAAGCAGCACGCGGATGTCGTACTTGGCAGCCCACTCAATTGCACGGTCGATGTAGTCGACAACCGAGATGTAGGACGCATCGGACTCCTGCGAGCCAAAGGCATACCAGGGCACCGGCAGACGCACGGCATTGAGACCGATCTGCGCCATGCGACGGAAATCGTCCTCGCTCACAAACGTCTCGTAATGACGGCGCATGCGCTCGTTATAGGCGGCGGTGCCCATGGCCTCCTGCAGCTCGGCCGCGTTGGATGCACCGGTCGCCGCGTATAGCGACGGGGTCACCCAAGGCTCGGGAATAAACCAGCCAGAGAGATTAACGCCGAGTATCCTCTCCATCACTGCCCCCTTCGGATCGTGCAGGCCGAGCCTGCATCGTATTGCATAGGAAAAGTATCGTTTTGAGTATACCCGCGCGTGCGGACAGACGACCGAGCGGTCTGTAAAGTGGCGCAAAAGCGGGAGGAATGTCTGGGCGGGCCCGAGATGGTGCGCCGAGATGTACATATGCGCCGGAAGTAGGCGGCCGGAAAGCGCATCCCGTTCTGAGCGCGGGATCTGGGACGCAGTTTCCGCCAAAGACCGCAAAAGGAAAGCACATCCCATTCTGACGCCGGATTCCGGGTCGCGCTTTCCCAAGCGGCCTCAAAGCGGAAAACGCATCCCACTCTGAAGCCAAATTCCGGGACGCAATTTCCGCAGAGCCCTCAATAAAAGAAAAGGACCCCTTTGCAGAGGTCCTAGTCAATTCAAGGTGGCGGGGAAGGGAATCGAACCCCTGACACGAGGATTTTCAGTCCTCTGCTCTCCCAACTGAGCTACCCAGCCATTTGAGGTGTGCCTTGTTTCAAGGCTTGA
>DBEWTR010000061.1:0-12211 GCA_048205775.1 Collinsella sp.
CGTCCTCGGACATGAAAGAACCCCCGCTGCGCACTACGTGTGGCGGGGGTTCTTTCATCCTGCGGAGTGCGCCGGAAAGGAAGGCCGCGCGTTTGTTTTGGTTCGCGCCAGGGGGGGGTGGGGGCGACGTGCATTTTTGCGAGTATTCTGCAATCGAAGACCCCTGCATACCGACCTCGGGCAAAAAATCGGGAGTTCTCGATGTTTTCTACGAATGATGGGCGGGGTTATGGGCTGACAGCGTTTGATTTGCAGGGATATTTGCGCTCTTTAGCATTTATTGCGGTACCCGAAGCTCCTGGTTATGTTGAATACTCCTAAAAATGCACGGCGCTTAGAGGGGGACCTTCGCGAAAAAGGAAACCGCCCCGTCGAAGTATGCATTCGACGGGGCGGTTTATGCATTTGGCCGATTAAGGATGCACTGCCAAACTACTAGAACTTGACGGTCGGGGCCTGGCGGGCTGCTTCGGCGGCCTCGAAGCCCTGGCGCTCCTTAAACTGAAAGATGCCGGCAAAGATGACAGCCGGGAACGTCTGAATGGCGTTGTTGTAGCTGAGCACGCAGTCGTTGTAGCTCTGGCGTGCATAGCTAATCTTGTTCTCGGTATCCTCGAGCGATGCCTGCAGCTGCGTAAAGTTGGTGTTTGCCTTAAGATCGGGATAGGCCTCGGCTACGGCGAAGAGCTGACGCAGCGCACCGGTCAGCACGTTGTCGGCTTCCATCTTGGCCTCGGGCGTGGTGGCCTTGACGGCGGTGTTACGCGCGCTGATCACGGCGGAGAGCGTCTCCTGCTCGTGCTTGGCGTAGCCCTTGACGGTCTCGACCAGATTGGGGATCAGGTCGTTGCGGCGCTGCAGCTGCGTATCGATGTTCTGCCAGGCGTTATCGATGCGGTTACGCTTGGTGACCATGTTGTTGTAGATGCCGGCGATGGCGCAGACAATCACAATGACAACAACGATGCCGATGATGACGGTAATCATGATGTCTCCGTTTCGAATGGCCGCGGCGGCATGCGCCAGCTGCCGTTGGTATAACGCTACTAGTATACCCGCAACGTTTTGCCGTGCCGAACTTTCCGGTAAGCGTTGTGTTTTCGGCGGGGTTGGCACCGGGGCAAAGCGTGCGAGGTACAGGTGTAAGATATGCGACAGATTGACGAGTGTTGTCTTTGCCCTGAGGATGGCGATACCAGTGGACCTTCGCATTAAGAAAACCTACCGCGCCCTGTTCGATGCTTTCACCGAGCTTCTCGAGGAGCATCGTTTTGAGGACCTGACGGTTGCCATGCTGTGCGACCGCGCCATGATTCGCCGCACGACGTTCTACAAGCACTTTCGCGACAAGAACGATTACTTTGCCTTTTATATCGATGAGCTCATGTTGGGCTTGCCGCAAAAACAGCCCGATGAGGCCGGCGCGGTATCTGCCGAGGACGTGCGCGCGCTTCGGCACGCGATTTTGGACGATGCCATGGATTTGATTCTGGCGCACGAGCAGCTCATGGATAACATTTTGGCAAGCAGCATGTCGGGCATGTTGACCAACGTTATTTGCGACCGCATTGCCCGCTCCATCCGCGAGCGTGTGATGAACGTGCTTGCCGAGGATGCCCTGGCCCCCGTGTCACCCGAGACGACGTCCGAGTTTGTCGCCGGCGGTATTATTCGACTTTTCACGATATGGTGGGAATCGGGCCACGATCTTGAGCGTCGACCCGAGATGGCCGACGTGGTCGATGCACTGTTCGAGCGAACCATGACGCCGGTGCATCACTAGAAGTGGCGGAGAGAGGGGGATTCGAACCCCCGGAACGCTCTCGCGCTCAACGGTTTTCAAGACCGCCGCATTCAACCGCTCTGCCATCTCTCCGTGAGTCGTAATGATAGCATCGTTTTGAATTTGCAACAGGGAAGGCGAACGATGACGATCACCGAAATCGACGAGAAGTTCATGCGCGAGGCGCTGGCGGAGGCGCGAGTCGCCACGGCGGTGGGCGAGGTGCCCATCGGAGCCGTAGTGGTGCGCGACGGTGAGATCGTCGCGAGGGCGCACAATCGGCGCGAACTCGACCAGGACCCTTCGGCTCATGCCGAGTTTGCGGCCGTGTGCGCCGCTGCCCAGGCGCTTGGCCGCTGGCGCCTTTTCGACTGTACGGTTTATGTGACGTTGGAACCCTGCTGCATGTGCGCGGGCCTTATGGTCAACGCGCGCGTGGGGCGCTGCGTGTATGGCGCGAGTGATGCCAAGGCAGGCGCGCTGGGTTCGCTGTATGACCTGAATGTCGATTCGCGCCTGAATCATCGGTTTAACGTGACGGCTGGGGTCCTGGCGGATGAATGCCGCGAGCTGCTGAGTAGCTATTTTGGCGGTCTGCGCGGAGCGGGTGGCAGCGGCTGTGGCTGCGGTCCGAACCTTGAGGCGCATGCCGCCCACGCCGCGGCGCTTGCAGGTGCCGGTGAGGATGCTGGCATGGCGGTTGACTTTGGTCCTGCGTGTCGCCGACCCCGCCGTGTGCTGTTGGCGATCGACTCCTTTAAGGGCAGCGTTTCGAGCGCGCAGGCGGAGGCGGCGGTTGCCGAGGGCATGCGCCGTGTGTGGCCCGATGCCGAGCTGAACGCTTTGCCGCTGGCAGATGGCGGTGAGGGGACGCTCGATGCCGTTGCCGCGTGCGGCGGTGAGATTGTGACCTGCGAGGTGGCAGGTCCCTTGGGCAAGCGCGCGTCTGCCCGGATGCTGGTTGATGTCGAGCGCGAGTCCTCGGTCATCGAGATGGCCGAGGCGGCGGGTATTGTGTATTCACCCTGCACGGAGTCGGCGGCGTTGGCGGCCACAACCTATGGCGTGGGTGAGCTCATGCTCCGTGCGGTTCGCGCAGGCGCAAAGACTATCTATATTGGCTTGGGTGGCAGTGCCACCAACGACGGTGGCGCCGGCATGCTGCAGGCGCTGGGCGCGCGTGTGGTCGATGATCAGGGCTGCGATGTCGCCCCCGGTCTTGTGGGCCTTGAACACGTGGCGAGCGTTGATTTGGCGCCGGCGCTGCAGGCTTTGGATGGCGCTCGCATCGTTGTGCTCTCCGATGTCGAGAATCCGCTCGTAGGGCGTCGCGGCGCGCTTGCGGTGTTCGGCGGACAGAAGGGTCTGCCGACGGATGATGCCGAGGCGATGAGCAGGTACGACGGTTGGATGGTCGGCTACGGTTGCTTGCTCGACGCTGCGATTGCCGGAGCTCGAGTCCAGGGTTTGTTGCGTACACCCGAGGGCGCGCGGACATTTGGCTCGGTGCTCGGCGTGCCCGGTGCCGGTGCCGCAGGCGGCCTGGGCGCCGCGTTGTTGGCACTTGGCGCCGAGTTGCGTTCGGGCGTGGAGACGGTGCTCGATCTCGTGGGGTTTGACGAGCGCGTGCGCGATGTCGACCTGGTCATAACGGGCGAGGGCAATATGGATGAGCAGTCCGCCGCTGGAAAGGCGCCGGTGGGCGTGGCGCGTCGCGCCAAGCGATGTGGCAAGTCGGTGGTCGCCGTCGTGGGCGGTCGTGCGGACAACTTGGATGTAGTGTATGAGCAGGGTGTCGACTTGGTTCTGCCGATTTGCCGCAAACCCATGGGCCTGGAACAGGCACTCGATCCGCAAGAAGCCACAACCAACCTCATCTGCGCCGGCGAAGCGGCCGCTCGATCCTACGACCTTGGCCGTATCTAAAACCCATCCCCTCGATAAGTCGCGGTGAAATACGGAGTGTTTTTGCCTTTAAGGTGCCAATTCAGTCCGTATTCCACCGCAACTTCGAGAATGTCCATTCGAGGTTGGCTGCCTTGTGCCTTGGGTCGGACCGCCTGCCACGAAACGTGGCCATCTACTACGTTAAACCGGCCACCCTCGACCATTCCGGAATTTGCAAAAACAAAACCGCAGGTAGAAAGCTTGCCGATTTTCGAAAAAGTCGGCTATGGTTGACCCCTGTGGCCTAAACGTAGTAGATGGGCCCTTTCTGTGGTGCGGCACCAAGCCGGTCATTTTGGGATGGGACTATTTTGACTACTCATTGGCTGCTCTGGCAATCGGGCTGCAAAAGTAGTCAAAAAAGCTCCGTCCCAAATTAGCTAGCTTGCCCTGGTGGGCGGGAGCAGGTAAGATATACCGAGCGCCTAGCGCGTTCGATGGGTTCGGATGACGACATGTTCCGAATCTGGTCAGGTCCGGAAGGAAGCAGCCATAAGGAGCCTCTGTCGGGCATCCGAATCCATCGAGCGCACGGGCGCTTTTTTGGTGCCGCGACATGGCCCGACCAGCGGCGAGGTATTTGGTGTCTCGCTGGTCCTCGGCTTTGCCTGCGGGATCGCTCGACTACCAAACACCTCGCCGCCGGCCGGGCCCCGTCGTCCAAAAATCACCCGTAAAGGCGCGTTTATCTAATTAAATCTATCCCTTGCGGAATGCGGCTTGCTGGTGTTGTCTGGGCATTGATGGCTATGTGGTTCAAGAGTCGGCGGTGCTGTTGCTTGAATTTTTGCAGTTAATTAAAGAGGCCCGTTTCCCTGGGTTGGGGAAACGGGCCTCTTTTTGTCTCTGGGCTTGTGGATTGGTGAAGGCAGAATGCTCTGGCGGCTATTTTGAGTTCTTGAGGCGGCGTGTGGCTGTGGCGGTTATTCCGAGGCCTGCGGCGGCGATTCCTGCTAGTGCGATTGCGCTCGGTGCTGCGTCGCCCGTGTTCGCGAACTTGCCGGCGGTCGTATCTGCTTGCTTGCCGCTGCTCGAGTTCGCCTGCTTGGTGGAGCTTGGCGGGGTATTTTTGCCGGTCGCGGGCGAGCTGGCGGGCTGCGCCGTTTCGGCCGGCTGCGCTGAGCTGGAGGGTTTTGTCGTCTCGGCGGGTTTCGTTATCTCGGGCGAGGTGGCCTTGTCTGCCGCGGCCTTTGCCTCTTCGTATGCCTTGCAGGCGTCGTCATAGGCCGCTTGCGCCTTTTCCAAATCGCCGAGGAGCGCATTTCGCTTGGCTATGTCCTCGTCGATGTGGGCTTTAGCTTCCCCTGCCTCACTTTCGAAATACTGAACCTGTTTTTCCTGGCTTTCGAGCCGGCGTTGGTAGCGGTGAAGATCATCTTCGCAAGATTCTTCTCGCCTTTCTGCCGACATGATCTCACTGCGCAACTGCTTTATTTGCTCCTTAATAGCTGTGCTGGGCTCCTCGTCGCCGAGTGCTTCAAGTGTCTTATCTAATTCTGCCTGAAGGCCGCTTGTCCGGTTGTGGGCCTCATCGTATTTGGCTTGGGCTGCATCGACGTTCGCTTGCATGGCGGGAAGGGGTTCCCTCCGTTTGGCGGCTTCCGCCACCACCATGTCGTAGAGTTCTTGAAATGCGGCAATATCATCATCGATTTCCGCAAGTTTTTCGGGACTTGCGGCGTCTTTTGCGGCCTCGAGGTTTTTGAGCGCTTCCTGCATGGCTGCATACGCTCTTTCTTTTGCGGCGGCCGCATCTTCCGTCTGCAAGGCAACTGCACCGGTGGGGGCGCTGGTTTCTGCCGCGATCGCCGTTACGGGGGCGATTCCCGCGACAAGTGCCGCGGAAAGGGCGATGCCCACAGTTGCTCGTCTTGCTCTTCTTGCGAGAATGTCGTTCATCTCGGCACCTCAATTCAAGGGTCGGCGACTAACCTGGTAGCACTAATGCAAGTATACCAAGTGGTCGACCCGACACTGGCTGGGTGTGCGCGTATGCCCCTCTGAAAACTGAATCCCGCTAGAAATGACGAGTTGTTTACGCTTCTTTTGGGGTGGCGGTACTATCATGGTTCGAATTGAATGTGGATGATGATAGGGAGCGCCTATACATGATTGAGCTGCTCAGGCGTTTTGGTGGCAAGTTTCGCCGCTATATGGTGATTGGCCCTGCGTGCAAGCTGATCGAAGTGATCTTTGACCTGCTGACGCCGCTGGTGATTGCCCAGATGATCGATAAGGGCATCGGCGCACGCGATGTGAACGCTGTCGTCCACTACGGCATGGTGCTCGCCGCCATGGCCGTGATCGGCATCTCGTTTACGCTCGTCTGCCAAAAGATGGCGGCGCTGACCTCGCAGGGCATGGGCACCGACATTCGCGGCGCGCTCTACGAGCACATCAACAAACTGAGCTACGCCGAGCTCGACCGCTTTGGTACGCCGTCGCTCATCACGCGCATCACCAACGACGTCAACCAGGTGCAGCTCGCCGTGGCGCTGGGCGTGCGCATGCTCATCCGCTGGCCTTTCCTGGCGGTGGGCTCCATGGTCGCGGCCCTTGCCATCGACCTTAAGCTCGGCATGATCTTTTTGATTTGCACGCCCGCCATTGGCCTGGTGTTTTGGTTTGTCATGGCGCGCTGCATTCCCTACTACAAGCAGCTGCAGGCAAAGCTCGACCGCATCGCGCTTATCTGCCGCGAAGGTCTTTCGGGCGCCCGCGTGGTTCGCGCCTTTGTGCGCGAGGACCACGAGCGCGAGCGCTTTGCCCAAGCCGCCGATGACCAGGCCAATACTGCCATCGCGGTGGGCAAGCTCTCGTCGATTCTCAACCCCGTCACGTTTCTTGTGATGAACCTGGGCGTGTGCGCCATCCTGTGGGTGGGCGGCATTCAGGTCAACGTGGGCGAGCTTACGCAGGGCCAGGTCATGGCGTTTGTGAACTACATGACGCAGACCCTGACCTCCATCGTGTACGTCGCCAACCTGGTCGTGGTCTTTACCAAGGCGAGCGCCAGCGCGTCGCGTATCAACGAGGTGCTCAATTGCGTGCCGAGCATCACCGACGAGGGCAATCAGCCGGTTGCGCTGCCCCAGGCACCCGCGACGGACGTCGACGCCCCGGCCCCTGCGCTGAGCTTGAGCCATGCGAGCTTCTCGTTTGGCGCCGGTGCGTCCAACGCCGTCAACGATGTGACCCTGGAACTCCCACTGGGCAAAACACTCGGCATTATCGGCGGCACGGGCAGCGGTAAGTCCACGCTCGTTTCGCTTATCCCGCGCCTGTACGATGCAGGCGCCGGCAGCGTGTGCGTGATGGGCGCCGACGTGCGCGCTTGGCCGCTCGACCAGTTGCGCCGTGTGGTCGCGACTGTTCCGCAGCGCGCGTCGCTGGTGAGCGGCACCATCCGCAGCAACCTGACCTGGCGTGACGAGACGGCGACCGACGAGGAGCTCTGGGCAGCGCTCGATATGGCGCAGGCGAGCGAGTTCGTGCGCAACAAGCCGCAGGGGCTCGACGCCCCGGTCGAGGCGGGCGGCAAGAACTTTAGCGGTGGCCAGCGCCAGCGTCTGACCATCGCGCGCGCCCTAGTGGGCTCGCCACAGGTCCTGATCATGGATGACTCCGCCTCGGCACTTGACTTTAAGACTGATGCGGCGCTTCGCCATGCCATCCGCGAGCGCAGTGTGCGCGGTGCCGCCGAGGGCGGGCTGCCGCTCACGACCGTCATCGTGAGCCAACGTGTCTCGACCGTTCGCGATGCCGACATGATCTGCGTACTCGACCACGGCTCGGTTGCGGGCCTGGGCACGCATGACGAGCTGTACGCGACCTGCCAGCTCTATCGCGAGATTTGCCAGTCGCAGCTGCGCCGCGAGGAGCTCGAGGGCCAGCGGGGGAGCACGGTGCCCGCGTCCGCCCCGACTGCCCCTGCGCCTACTTGCTCAAAGGAGGGTTGCTAGATGAACCCGTATACTTCTTCCGGTTCGGTCGCCACGATGACCGCTAATGTGTCCGGCAACGATAACCTCAACGACCTGGGCGACGGCCCGCGCCAACCCGGTGATCCCGAGCGCTATCCCGTGGGCGCGGTGACGCGCCGCCTGCTGGGCTATGTTCGCCCGCACCGTATTTCGTTTACGGCGTCGTTTGTGAGCGCCGCCATCTCGGTGATTCTGCAGCTCTACACGCCTATCCTTATCGGCGAGGGCATCGACCTGATTGTTGCTGCGGGCCAGGTGGATTTCGATGCACTGCTGCCGCTCGTTACCAAACTCGCGCTCGTCGTGGTGGGTGCCGCTGCCTTCCAGTGGCTGCAGGGCTACTGCGTCAACCGCCTGTCCTATGAGACGGTGCGCGACATGCGCGTGGAGGCGAGCGACAAGCTCAGCCGTATGCCGCTCAGCTTTATCGACAGCCATGCCCACGGCGACCTCATGAGCCGCGTGGTCAACGACGTCGACCAGGTGGGCGACGGTCTGCTGCAGGGCTTTACCCAGCTCTTTACCGGCGTTATCACCATCGTTGGCACGCTCGCGTTTATGCTCTCCATTAATCTGACCATGACGCTCGTGGTGGTGCTCGTCACGCCGCTTTCCATTTTTGCAGCCGGTGCTATTGCCAAGCTCTCCAACAAGAGCTTTACGGCGCAGCAGCGTATTCAAGGGCAGCTCGGTGGTCATATCGAGGAGTACGTAGGCGAGCAAAAGCTTGTCGACGCCTTTGCCTATGGCCCGAACGCCCAGCAGCGCTTCGATGCCCTCAATGCCGAGCTCTACACCGCGGGCGAGCGCGCGCAGTTTATGGGTTCGCTCTCCAACCCCGGTACGCGTTTTATCAATAACATCATCTATGCCGTGGTCGCTGTGATCGGCTGCGTGGGCGTGATCACGGGCGTGCCCGCGGCGCTTACGGTGGGCGGCGTGCAGATCTTCCTGTCCTATGCCAACCAGTACACCAAGCCGTTCAACGAGGTCACCAACGTCATTACACAGATCCAGACCGCGTACGCCTCGGCGCGCCGCATGTTTGCGCTGCTCGATGCCCGCGAGCAGGAGCCCGATGCGGCGGATGCCGTGGAACTTGCCGCCCCGCAGGGCGAGGTCGCCTTTGAGCATGTGGACTTTAGCTACGTGCCCGATCGCAAGCTGCTGCAGGATATCTGCATCGAGGCCAAACCCGGCATGCGCTTTGCCCTGGTCGGTCCTACGGGCTGTGGCAAGACGACGCTCATCAATTTGCTACTGCGGTTTTACGATATCGATGCCGGTCGCATTGCGGTCGATGGCCGTTCCTCGCGTGACTACACGCGCGCAAGCCTGCGCCGCGCCTTTGGCATGGTGCTGCAGGACACATGGCTGTTCGAGGGCACGGTGGCGGAAAACATCGCCTACGGCTGTCCTGACGCCACGCGCGAGCAGGTTATCGAAGCTGCCAAGCGCGCGCATGCGCACAAGTTTATCGTGCAGCTGCCAGGCGGCTACGATACGGTCATCGGCGAGGACGGCGGCACGTTTAGCCAGGGTCAAAAACAGCTGCTGTGCATTGCGCGCGTTATGCTCACCGATCCGGCGATTCTGCTGCTGGACGAGGCAACGTCGAGCATCGATACGCGTACCGAGCTGCAGGTGCAGGCGGCATTCGACGAGCTCATGGCCGGTCGTACGAGCTTTGTGGTGGCGCACCGCCTGTCGACGATCCGCAACGCCGACTGCATTCTGGTAATGCGCGACGGCCAGATTATCGAGCGCGGCACGCACGACGAGCTGTTAGCGGCAGGCGGCTTCTACGCCGAACTCTACCGCAGCCAATTCGCCCAGTAAGCAAGCCCGCGGGGCAAATTAATCAATCGACAGACGGCGGTTTACATCTGTCACGTTAGTACTAAGATATTCATCTAATAAATTGCATTAGTGGCTTTAGTTTTGGGGGATACGAGGCAACGTGACTATGACATGCTCTTTGGTGGTTAACAGCAAGAGCGGTAATACCAGGATGGTTTCGGGTGCGATCAAGCGCACGCTGCAGGCTGCAGGTGTTGAGTTTGTCCATGCCGCGGCGTTGAGCGACGATGCGGATGCAGATCAGGTTGCGCTCGAGGCGCAGGGCGCCTGCGCGGCCGACACGGTGCTTGTCGGTTTTTGGTGCGACAAGGGCGCATGCACGCCTTCGGTCGCGGCGTTGCTCTCCGCCTTGCACGGCAAGCGCGTCTTCCTGTTTGGCACCTGCGGTTTTGGCGCCGATCAGAGCTATTACCAGCAGATTATCGATCGCGTGACCTCCAATTTGGCCGATGATGCCGAGCTGGTGGGCTGGGCAATGTGCCAGGGCAAGATGGGCCCCGCGGTCAAACAGCGCTACGAGGCCATGCTCGAGCAAGATCCCGACAACGCCCGCGCTAAGTTGCTGCTCGACAACTGGGTCGCCGCAAAGGATCACCCCACCAAGGAAGATCTGGACAACATGGCTGCAGCCGCCAAAAAGGCCGTGCTGGGGGAGTAGCTCGCTGCTCGCGGTCCTTCGTGCAAAACAATACAAATGTGAAAGCCTCGAAATTCTCGAGGCTTTTTTCTTGACACGCGTGGGCGCAACGATGGCAAGCGTTTGGGGTGACATTTCCGTCACTCCGATGATGAGACCGTCCTGGACGATACGCTCAATGCATCCGATGGATGTATTGAGCGTGGGACGGGCTTTCCGGATGGACACGGTTTCCAGAAGGTATGGGCTGGGGGCTGCAGGGGGTGGCCGTAGAGGCATCAATAAGGGGGTTGAAAATAAACGATACTAAATGCAGCATAATTTAATGTGTGTGTGGGGGGGGGGTACGATATCTAAGCCGTACAAAATGTCAGACCCTCTATCGAAAAGTTGCGTATGGGTTAGCCGCAGTTGTTGGATAAAGCAGACAAGTGTGGGGACAAATAACCACTTACGGCAAAAATAGTAGCATTTGGCGGAAAAACGTTGATAAAAACGCGGAAGTAGCTACGGTGATTGTTAGAAATAGATTTCAGATTGGCTTTTTCGAACTCATCTATTAAACGTCTTAGAAAAGCGGCTAATCCTTGATGGGATCGAATATGGCCTCGATGGGGATGAAATAATCACGTTGGCAGCGCGCGGATTCAGACGATTTATTTCGCTTCTTAGCAGCATGGCGCTCGCGCTTGTCATAGCCCTTGCCGTTGTTTCTTTCGCTCCCCGTGCATTTGGTTACATGCCCTTTGCCGTGCTCTCGGGCTCTATGGAACCCGAGCTTCCCGTCGGCTCCATGGTGTTTGTTCACCAGGTTGACCCAACGGATATTGCCGTGGGCGACAATGCAACTTTTTACCGATCGGACGGCGCCGTGGTGACTCACCAGGTGTACGAGGTCGACCCTGTGGCGCAGACGATCGGCACGCAGGGAATCGCAAACAAAAATGCAGATGGAATCATCGTGCACGACGCCGAGCAGACGCCTTTTTCACGCGTGATCGGCGTCGTCTCTCTTTGTGTCCCTTACCTGGGCTTCGTTAACGCATATTGCACGACGATGCCCGGTTTGCTTGTTATGGTGGCCGTTCTGGCGCTGCTGGTCGCGGCGTCGATTGTGCTCGATCGGATGGTTCCCGACGAGCCTGCGGACAAGCATGCCCGCACGCATGCGAGGGGGCGGCGTCCATAGCGGCAGGGGAGAGGTGTCGGCAACGGCAAGGGCCGTTGCCGGGGAAGGCGATTCTCGAAAGGAAGAGGACGATGGAGAACAAGAAGAAAAAGCGCTACGGCATCATTGCCGCCTTGCTGCTGCTGGTGCTGGCCGCCGGCGTGGGCACCTATGCATGGCTGCAGGCAACCGATCAGGTGAAGAATGAGTTCACGGTTGGCAGCATCGGCAAGCCCGAAGTGAAGCCCGACCCCGATCATCCGGACAAGCCCGGCGACAAGCCCACGGACCCCTCAGTGGATGGTTATCTGTTTGAGACCAAGTGGGACTCAAATAAAGAGCACAAGATGGTTCCGGGCTCCTCGATGGATAAGAACCCGAACGTCGGCATCGGCAAGGATTCCGATAGCTCCTATGTGTTCATCTACGTCAAGAACGCCATCGTGAAGGACGGTGAAGGCGCGCTTGCCAAGACCCCGTACTTCACCCTTAATCCCAACTGGAAGCCGGTTGCTACTGACCAGGTGAAGAACAACGGCACCGATGGCCAGTACGTGAGCGGTCTGTTCATGTATACCGCTGGTGACACCAACACCCCTGCCAAGCTTGCTCCTACTCCAAAGACTGAGACTACCGAGGCAAAGGCAGCCTATACCGGCGAGCTGTTCAGCACCGTGCATATCCCGGCTGCCATGAACAGCACGGATGTCGTTAATGATCCCGCTATGACGGTCTCCTGCTACATCTTCGGCGCTGACCAGGGCAATGCCGACAACGCCATCGAGCAGGCCAAGGCTTGGGTTAACGACCCGAATAACCACCTGAAGTAATCC
>DBEWTR010000083.1:0-2672 GCA_048205775.1 Collinsella sp.
CTCCCCCATCGTGCGATAATCCTCTGCAGAAGTCACCAAAAGCAGAGGGAGTTTGTGATGAAGGTTCTTTTGGTCAATGGCAGCCCCAAGGCAAACGGCAACACCGCCCGCGCACTCGCCGAGGTCGCCGAGCAGCTCAACGCCGAAGGCATTGATACCGAGGTGTTTCAGCTGGGCGCCAAGCCCATTCGCGACTGCATCGGCTGTGGTCAGTGCGGCAAGCTTGGCGGGCGCTGCACCTTTGACGATGACGTGGTGAACGAGCTGATCGCTGCCGCCGAGCAGGCAGATGGCTTTGTCTTTGGCTCGCCCGTCTACTATGCGCACCCCAGCGGACGCATCCTTTCGGCCCTCGATCGCGCATTCTATGCCGGCAGCAAAGCCTTTGCACACAAGCCGGGCGCTGCCGTCGCCGTTGCCCGTCGCGGCGGTACGTCGACGACCTTCGACGTGCTCAACAAGTACTTCACTATCAACCAGATGCCCGTGGTAGCCTCCACGTACTGGAACAACGTCTTTGGCGCCATGCCGGGCGAGGCCGCCCAGGACGCTGAGGGCCTAGCCACCATGCGCAACATCGGCAAGAACATGGCCTGGCTCCTTCGTTGCATCGAGGCAGGACAGGCCGCCGGTATCAACGCGCCCGAAGCCGATCGTGAGCGCACCAACTTCATCAGGTAGAACGGCGGAACATGAATATCCAGATTTTTGGCACCAAAAAGTCTTTCGACACCAAGAAGGCACAGCGTTATTTTAAGGAGCGCCGCATTAAGGTGCAGTTTATCGACCTTAAGGAAAAGGAGATGAGCAAGGGCGAGCTCACGAGCGTGATGCAGGCGGTCGGCGGCATCGACAAGTTGCTCAACCCCAAAGCCAAGGACGAGGAGACGCTCGCACTCATCCAGCACCTCACTCCCAGTCAGCGCTTCGACAAGCTGCTCGAGAACCAGCAGGTCTTGGCCGAGCCCATCGTGCGTAACGGCAAAAAAGCCACCGTCGGTTATTGCCCCGATGTATGGGGAGCCTGGGAGTAGCTTGTGTTATTTGCCGGCGCGTGGGTATAAGAGCAGGCGTTTGGCATAAGATTCAACTGTAAGCCATGTCTAACAAAGGAGGGCACATGCCCAACAAACCCGTGAAGATCATCATGCTTACCGGCTACCTCGGTGCCGGCAAGACCACGCTGCTCAACCACATCCTCGCTAACGACGGCGGCATCCGCGCCGCCGTGATCGTCAACGATATCGGCGAGATCAACGTCGACGCCAGCCTTATCGCCGACGGCGGCCTTTCCGAGACCGACGACCTCATCCCGCTCACCAACGGCTGCATCTGCTGCACGCTTTCGGATGACCTAGCCAACCAGCTGCAGGGCATCGCCGATTCGGGCAAGTTCGACTACATCATCATCGAGGCATCGGGTATTTGTGAGCCTATCCCCATCGCCTACACCATCTCGAGCTTCTGCGACGAGGCCAAGGTGGGCGGCGAGCCCAAGCTCGCACTCGATAACATCGTGGCCGTGGTCGACTGCGCCCGCATGTACGACGAGTTCAACGGCGGTCGCGACCTGCTGGCCGAGGATATCGACGAGGACGACATCGAGAGCCTGCTCATCCAGCAGATCGAGTTCTGCTCCACGCTGATCCTCAACAAGACCGACACCGTGAGCCCTGAGCAGATCGCCGCGCTCAAGGCCATCGTGCGAAGCCTGCAGAAGGAGGCCGTGATCGTCGAGGCCCAAAACGGCGAGGTCCCCATGGAGGAGCTGCTCGATACCGACCGCTTCGACTTTATGCGCGCCTACAACTCCGCCGCCTGGATCGAGGCCATGGAGCATCCCGAGGAGCACGACGACCCCGAGGTGCTCGAGTACGACATCGAGACCTTTGTTTACTCGCGCCGCAAACCGTTTGACCTGCAGAAGTTCACCGATTTTGTTGAGCAGGAGTGGCCCGACGAGGTCATTCGCGTCAAGGGTCCGTTGTGGCAGACCGGCGATCCGGACATGTGCTACATGTTTGAGCAGGCCGGCCACCAGATGCGCCTGATGGAGAACGGCCTGTTTGTCGACTCGGCGCCCGAGGGCGAGAAGCAGAAGATCATCGATGAGAACCCCGAAATCATGCAGATTTGGGACGACGAGACGGGCGACCGCATGACGAGCCTGTGCATCATCGGCCGTCACATGGACAAGGATGCGCTCATCGCCTCCCTCGATGCCTGCCTGACCGACTGGCACCGCGCCTAGGTTTATCGAAGCGAGCGTTTGCCCGCCCACGTAACCGCTAACCACCACGAAGGCGCCCCTTCGTGGTGGTTTTTCGTTCTATGCCAAGGAGATTCATGTTCAACATTGTGCTGTATGCGCCCGAGATTCCGGCCAATACGGGCAATATCAGCCGCACCTGCGTGGTTACCGGCGCCCGCCTGCATCTGGTGGAGCCGCTGGGGTTTTCACTCGACGACAAGACGGTGCGTCGCGCCGGACTGGGCTACTGGCAAAACTTGGACGTGACGACTTATGCCGGCTGGGAGGATTTTCTTGCGCGCAACGACCTCTCCCCCGCCGACGAGCGCCTGCATCTGCTGACCAAAAAGGCACGCCGTACCTATGCGCAGAGTACCTACCGTGATGGCGACTACTTGGTCTTTGGCAGCGAGAGCTCGGG
>DBEWTR010000087.1:0-5545 GCA_048205775.1 Collinsella sp.
CAATTGGGAAACGGGGTGCGCCATGGCGCAGATGAGAATCAAGGACATTGCCGCCGAGGCGGGTGTGAGCCCGGCCACGGTCTCGCGCTATCTCAACAACCGTCCCGGGCAAATGACCGAGGAGACCCGCGCCCGCATCGCCGAGGTCATCGAGCGCACCGGCTATCGCCCACGTGCTGCCGCGCGCAATCTGCGCAGCTCGCGTACCAACCTCATCGGTGTGATCCTGGCCGACATCGCCAACCCGTTCTCGAGCGCCATGCTTGAAGGACTTTCCGCCAGCGCCGCCGCGCGCGGCTGCTCGCTCATGACGGCCATTAGCGGCAACGACCCCGCTAAGGAGGCCGAGTCGCTCGCCAGACTTATCGATGCTGACGTGGACGGTCTGGTCGTCAACACCTGCGGAGGCAATGACGAGGCGATCGCCGCGGCAGCGGGACGTCTGCCTGTTGTGCTGCTCGACCGCGATGTTGCCGACGGCGGTGTCGATCTGGTGACATCTAACAACCGTGAGCTGGTCGCCGGCTTGGTAGACGCCTTGGCAGCTGCGGGCAGCGAGCGCCTGTGCCTGCTCACCGAGGCAAGCGACGACAGCCCCGTGCGTCGCGAGCGTGCCGAGGCCTTTGCCGACGAGCTTTCGCGACACGGTCTTGCGGGCGAGGTCGTTACCCTGGCCGATGGCGGTGCCACGGGCGTTGGCCGTTTGGACGAGACCATCCGCGGCTATGCAGGTAAAAAGCTCGGCCTCATTGCCGTCAACGGCCTGGTCTTTCTGCGCCTGACCGAGGCACTGGCACAGCTTGGTCCCTCGCTGCCGGCAGGGCTCAAGATCGCGACGTTTGACGACTACCCCTGGAACCATGTGCTCTTTGGCGGCGTCACCACGGCCGCGCAAGACACCCTCACCATTGCCGAGCGCGTAGTCGAGCGCCTGTCCGAGCGCATCGACGTTGTTACCACCACCGTGGGCGAGGCCGCAAAGCTCGCCCCCAAGCGCATCGAGATTCCCGGCCACATCGAACACCGCGCCTCGACCTCGCGCTAGCCTGTGTGATAATATATAGACAATGTCATACAGGAGGTATCCATGGCTGCGTCTGTGCTGAGTGTGCGAGTGGACTCGTCAATTAAAGACTCATTTGCCGAACTGTGCGAAGAGCTTGGCATGACTTCGTCTGTTGCGGTCAATATGTTTATGAGGCAGATGCTGCGCGAGCGCTCTCTGCCGTTTGTTCCCTCACTTGGTAAAAGCTCTGCGAGCGAAAGCGCCGCGACGGGCATTTTGGATACTGCCCAGATTGAGTCCGCCGTCCGCGAGGCAGCCAGCTCGATTCCCGCCATCAAAACCGTGATTCTTTTTGGTTCGTATGCCCGGGGCGAGGCACATGTCGATAGCGATATTGACTTGCGTCTCGAAGTCGATCGCGAGCAGGGCTTTGGTCTTTTCGCGCTGTCGGCATTTGGTGAGGCGGTGCGCAAAGAAACCGGGAGGCAGGTTGATCTCGTCTCTAGTGATCATCTTGATGACGATCTTGCCGCGGTAATCGAGCGCGAAGGAGTGATCCTTTATGATCGCGCGTAAGTCAGACGGTCTCCGCGCCCAAGAGGTTTTGGAGGCCATCTCCGAAACGAACGAGCGCATCAAGGCTTTTGATATCACCGAGGACCAGTTTCTGCATGCGAATGACGTGCGGACGAGGGCGTTGGCGGACTCCCTTTTGATGTGTGCGCTTAGGGTGACGGAAGAAGCGGGCAAATTGTCGGAACGCTCGCAGCGGCTTCATCCCGAAATCGAATGGCGTGGAATTGTCGGCATGAGAAATTATCTTGCGCATGATTACGGCAATGTCGACCGCTCGGTTGTTTGGGATGCAGCGACGATGGAGTTCCCTGCGCTGGAACGAGCCTGTAGGCAAATTGTCTCCGAATCCGAGCGATAGTTGCTGGTCATACCCGCCTGCGCGCACGTTTTTTGAGCGCTTGATACGCTTTAACCCTGCGGAAACATTTTTCTGCGATAGTATCTGCGATATAGACCAGTCGAAACCCGCCCGAAAGAAAGGGGAGCGACATGAACCAGCAGAACATCGATTACGTACTCCGCTCCGTAGAGCAGCGTGACATCCGCTTTGTGCGTCTGTGGTTTGTCGACATTCTCGGCCGCCTCAAGAACTTTGCCATTAGCCCCGAGGACCTCGAGGTCGCTTTTGAGGAGGGTATTGGCTTTGACGGCTCCGCCATCGAGGGCTTTGCCACGCCCGAGGAAGCCGACATGCTGGCGTTTCCCGATGCTTCGACCTTCCAAATTTTGCCGTGGCGCCCGAGCCACAACGGCGTCGCCCGCGTGTTCTGCGACGTGTGTACCCCCGACCGCAAGCCCTTCGCCGGCGACCCGCGCGATGCCCTGCGCCGCATGTTCTACAAGGCCGAAAAGGCCGGCTATCTGCTCAACGTGGGCGCCGAGCTGGAGTATTACTATTTCCCCGACGAGCACACCCCCGAGCCGCTCGACAACGTGGGCTACTTCGATCTTTCGGTGAGCGATGCCGCTCGCGACCTGCGTCGCAACACAGTCCTCACGCTCGAGAAGATGTCCGTGCCCGTGGAGTACACCTTCCACGCCGCCGGCCGCTCACAGCACGGCATGAGCCTGCGCCACGCCGAGGCCCTGAGCATGTCCGACGCCATCACCACGGCCAAGCTCATCATTAAGCAGCAGGCCTACGAGAGCGGTTGCCATGCCTCCTTTATGCCCAAGCCGTTGGCGGGCGAGGACGGCAGCGCCATGTTTTTGCATCAGTCGCTGTTCGACCATGACGGCAACAACGTCTTTTGGGGCGAGGACGACGAGAAGTACCACCTCTCCGATATCGCCAAGCACTACATGGCCGGCATTCTGGCGCACGCGCGCGAGATCAGCGCCATCACCAACCCCACGGTCAATTCGTACAAGCGCATCACCACGGGTGGCGACTCCGTGCCGCAGTACGCCACGTGGGGCCTGCGCAACCGCGCGAGTATGGTCCGCATCCCGGTCTACAAGCCCGGCAAGCAGCTGTCCACGCGCATCGAGCTTCGTAGCCCCGACCCCATGGCCAACCCGTACCTGGTCAACGCCGTCACGCTGGCGGCTGGCCTGGACGGCATCGAGCGCAAGCTGGAGCTCCCGCCCGAGGCCACGGCCGAGACGCTCAAGCTCACCGACCGCCAGATGGTCGAGGCCGGCTACACGCCGCTGCCGCGCTCGCTCAAAGAGGCGCTCGACGTGTTTGAGGACTCGCAGTTTATGAAGGATGCCCTCGGCGAGCACATCCACAGCTTCTTCCTCAAAAAGAAGCGCGACGAGTGGCATAAGTTTGAGTCCACGATTACCGAGTGGGAGATCAAGCACTACCTGGCGAACTCCTAATCGCGCTGGCTTGTTCCAGTACGATTGAGCTCATTTCCTTGGAGGCCGATATGTCCGAAAAGAGTGCCCTGTTCATGGCGCGCACGACGCGCTTCCACGAGTTTGCCCGCAGCTTGACGACCACCTTGGGTGTCGAGGTGAGCCTGGCCACCCCCGATTCGCCGACTGCGGCGCACGACTTTGACCTGCTGATCCTCGATTCCGATGGCATCCGCAGCGACCGCATCGATCAGATTGCCAAGTGGCTTGACGATCGCGGCGGCGTCCCCATGCTGGTGATCGTCGACGACGAGGCGCTCGGCACCCTGCGCCTGCCGAATCACGCGCATGCCGACTTTGTATGCCCCACGGCGACGCCCAACGAGCTTAAGGCTCGCGCGCAGCGCCTGATGGGCGAGGAGGAGACTGTCGCCGCCGACGATGTGCTCAACATCGATAACCTCGAGATAAACCTGGCTACCTACCAGGTGACGCTCGATAACGAGCCCATCGACCTGACGCTGATGGAGTATTCGCTGCTGAGCTTTTTGGCGACGCACCCCAACCGCGCCTACAGCCGCGAAGTGCTGCTGCACCGCGTGTGGGGCTTTGAGTACTGCGGCGGCACACGTACCGTCGACGTGCACATCCGACGCATCCGCTCCAAGGTGGGCCCGCAGATCGCGGCGCACATCACCACCGTCCGCGGCGTGGGCTATCTGTTTAAGGACTAGATTTCCACCACAAAGGGGACAGGCACCTTCGTGGTGGTTTTGACGCAGGCGTGGATTCCTTTCGGGTCTGCGGCAGAACTTAAGCCTTCCTAAAAGATTGCGTTCTCATACACGTTCGCCCGCATATTGGGGTACAACTCAACGTGAACAATGATGGCCCGCCACATGTTTGGCGGGCCTTTGGTTATTTGACGAAAGGATCGCAGCCATGAGCGAGAACGATTCCCAGCGTCCCCAGGATGCGGGCAACGCTGGCGAGACCCAGCAGCAGCCGCGTGTGCAGGTGGAGTCGACGCCTGCCGACAGTAACATTCCCTACGTGCAGGCCTACGACACGCAGACCGGCAGGCCGCTCGTCGGTCAGCAGGTCGTGAACAAGCACACGGTGGTCAAGACCAAGACCAAAAAGCTACCGATCTTTATTACGGCACTCGCCGGCTGTGCCTGCGGCGCCCTGCTGGTCATTGCGCTCATTATGAGCGGCACGCTCGATATCGGCGGCGGCAAGAATGCCGTGACGGCGGGTGCTTCGGGTTCGTCGACGCAAAAGATCACGATCGACTCCGAGGACACCACGCTGGCCGAGGCCGTTTCTGCCAAGGTCCTGCCCTCCGTGGTTTCCATTACCGCCACTTCGAGCGGCAGCCAGAATGGCTCGCTTTCGCAGTCTGCCGACGAGTCGGACAACTCGGGCAGCGTCGGATCGGGTGTTGTGCTCGATACCGAGGGCCATATCCTCACCAACAACCACGTGGTCGATGGTTACGACCAGTACGTGGTGACCATGGACGACGGCACCACCTACGAGGCCGAGTTCGTGGGCAACGACGCTTCGAGCGACCTGGCCGTCATCAAGCTCAAGGACGCCGACGCCTCCAAGCTCACGCCGATCGAGATTGGCGACTCCTCCAAGCTCAACGTTGGCGAGTGGGTTATGGCCATCGGTTCGCCGTTTGGCAACGAGCAGTCTGTCTCCACGGGCATTGTGTCGGCGCTCTACCGCTCCACGGCCATGAGCTCTACCAGCGGTAATACCATCTATGCCAACATGATTCAGACCGATGCTGCCATCAACCCGGGCAACTCCGGCGGCGCGCTCGTCAACGACAATGGCGAGCTCGTGGGTATCAACTCGCTCATCGAGAGCTATTCGGGCTCCAGCTCGGGCGTGGGTTTTGCCATTCCGGTTAACTACGCCAAGAACATTGCCGACCAGATCATCGACGGCAAGACGCCGGTGCATCCGTACATGGGCGCTACGCTTTCGAGCGTCAATGCGCTTAACGCCCGCACCAACAAGTTGAGCACCGATAGCGGCGCGTACGTGGCAAGCGTCGTCGAGGACGGTCCCGCCGCCAAGGCCGGTATCCAGGAGGGCGACGTCATCACCAAGCTGGGCGACGATGAGATTTCGAGCGCCGAC
>DBEWTR010000089.1:0-3195 GCA_048205775.1 Collinsella sp.
TCGCGACCCCCCCCCCGCCCCCAATCTGAAGGACCGCTTTTGACGCAGCAGTTTACGATTTCCGTATCCCGACCGGATGGGACGCCCATCCCCGTCGTCGTTACCAAAAAGCGCGTCAAGAACTTCAACCTACGCGTCACATCGAGCAGTGAGGTCCACGCCAGCGCGCCGCTCGGCGCCAGCCGCGAGCGTATCGAAGCGTTTGTGAAGCGCAACAGCGCCTGGATTATCAGCCGACTTGCCCAGCGCGAGCAACGTCAGACGACGGCACAGGAGTCGCTCAGCCCCTCGTCCATCATTGCACTTTGGGGCAAGCCCATCACGGTACAGGATGCACTCGACCACAACTTTGATCCCCCCGCACCGCGGCCCAAACAAGCCACGTTCGCAAGCTTTATGGGTACCGACGAGCCAGACGAACGTCCGCAGGCCAAGTGGAACGCGCCCCTCGACGGCTTAACGCCCAGTGAGATCCAAGCCCATATTGACCAGCTCTATACGTCCGAAGTCACATCGGCGCTGCGCGATATGGTACGCGCGTACGAAATCGCAATGGGTGTCGCCGTTTCCCGCGTTTCCGTACGTAGCATGAAAACGCGTTGGGGCTCATGCACGCCCAAATCCGGTGCCGTTCGCATCGCACGCGAACTTGCCGCCTATCCCATCGAGTGTCTCGGCATGGTTGTCGCACACGAGCTCGTCCACCTGCTCGAGCCAAGCCACAATCAGCGGTTTCACGCCCTGCTCGACACGTACTGTCCCAACAATAGAGCTCTATCGCAGCGGCTCAAGCAGCCGCCCCTCAACAAGCTCTAGCGTCGACTAGCGCACGCGCTCGATCTCGACACCGCAGCTTGCCAGGGGAAGACCGACGGGCGCCCAAGGCTTATCGAGCTTAACGTGCACGCCAAGCAGCAGGGGGTAACGACGCAGCAGCATCGAGGCCACACCCTCGGCTGCAGCCTCGATGAGCTTAAACGTATGCTCGCGCAGATAGCCATCGACATCGTGGCATACCGAGCCGTAGTCAATCGAGGCGTCCAGGTTATCGTGCTCCCCCGCTGCACGCAGGTCGGCATAGAGCACCAGGGACACGATGAACTTCTGGCCCAGCGCGTTCTCTTCGGGATACACGCCGTGGTTGGCAAAGACCTCGAGACCGTCGATAGTAATGCGGTCAGCATGGCGCAGATCGTCATAACTCACGTGGGGTACCGCCGTTGCGGTGGATATTTCGCCCCTTCCACGGCGGGCGAGCTCAGCGCCTTCAGTCTTGGTTGCATTCTCGGGCAGTTTCTTATTGCTCATCGCGATCGTCTCCTTCGTTTAGAACCCCGACCGCGCAAACTAACTACACGCGAATCGACAGGTTCTTTTTATCATCGCTCCAGTTGCAAGCATTGCGCGCGGGGCATGCAAAGCAGGCGCGCGACGCTTTGTCGGCTGCATAGAGCAGACGCTCAAGCGGTTGGCTGTTCACGCGCAGCTTTCGATGGCCCAGAATGGCCGTCTTAATGGCTGCGGCATCGGCCGGCTCAAACGCCACATCATCGGGCATGCCGCCGAGAATCGCATCAGCGACGCGTTCGCTTGCAACATCATGGGATATACCCGATTCATACTGTTCATCTTTGCCGATATCGTGAAGAAGTGCCGTGGCGTAGATGACCTCGCGGTCAAATTTGAGCTGTTCCTCAAGATTCTTGATCCACATAATGCGAGCGACATCGAGAAGATGATCAATACCGTGGCGGCAGAAGATGCGCCCCGATTCCAACTGTGCAATGTTGCCCAGGTGCCGACGGAACAGCCCGTTGGCACAAATGTAATCAATGCGAGGCATGGCACCAAAGGGAGTCAGGCCCGAAGCCATAAAGCCGCGACGCGACGTCCCCTCATCGGTCTTCGATGTAAAGTCGTTGACGACCCTCATGCTAACGGCCCAGCATCCTAAAGAACCGATCCTCGAGCGCGGGATCAGTCTCAAAGACGCCGCGGCGAGCGAGCGTCACGGTCTTGGTGCCGGGCTTTTGCACGCCGCGCATCGTCATGCACATGTGCTCGGCTTCCATCAGCACAATCGCCCCTTGGGGAGCAAGATATTCCATGAGGGCATCGGCAACCTGTGCACACAACTGCTCCTGCAGCTGCAGACGACGGGCGTAGACCTCAACCATGCGGGCGAGCTTGGAAAGCCCGGCCACCCGACCGTTAGGGATATAACCAATGGCGGCCTTGCCATAAAACGGCAGCAGATGGTGCTCGCACAGCGAGTAAAACGTAATGTCGCGCTCAATAACCAAGTCGTTCGAAGCGACGGCAAAGGTTTTGGACAGGTGCTCCTCGGCACTCTGATCCATACCGCCGGCGATCTCACCATACATACGGGCAACGCGCGCCGGGGTCTCCAGCAGGCCCTCACGAGTTGGGTCCTCGCCTATGCCCTCAAGCAACAGCTTAATGGCGGCCTCGACTTTTTCCTGATCGACCATCTGGGCCTCACTTTTCCGATTTTGCGTTCGCACTATGGTACCACGCCCTTTGGCATCGGCCACAAGCTACATAGTATGGGTCGAATAGACTGGATCGTCCCGCCAAAGCTCCACAGCGTCGCAAAGCGCAACGCCCTCGCGCACAGCACGGGCGCGCGTGGCGTTCATATCAATCACGCGCTGATTGCTCGAGCCCCTAAAGCGCAACGAGATATCGTACAAATCCTGAACGAACGGGCCATCCACCAACATGTCGAGGCAGGCCAGGATACGGTCCGTCACCTCGGTATGATGACGGCCACCCGGCATAAGCTCCTCGAGCACGTCGCCGGTAAAGCACCAAATGGTCTTTTCCGACCCCGCAGGATAGGCCGCACGCACGCGTTCGATAAAGTCAACAAGCCCCGCCTGATTCTCGGGCTCCATGGGCTCGCCACCCAGAATCGTCAGGCCATCGATAAAGGGATGATCGAGACTCTCGATAATTTTGTCCTCGACGGCGCGATCGAACGGCTCGCCCGCAGCAAAGTCCCACGCGACGGAGTTAAAGCAATTCTTGCACCCGCGACGGCACCCGCTCACAAACAGAGAAGTACGAACGCCTTCCCCATCAGCAATGTCGAAATACTTAATGTTCGCGTAATTCATAGGTAACTCTCCCGGGAGGCCGGGACATATCATCCCGTCCTCAAACATTCTCGGC
>DBEWTR010000092.1:0-6657 GCA_048205775.1 Collinsella sp.
AAGTCTTCCTGCGGCATCGCTCAGTCCTCTCTCGTACTCGCGGCACCCGTCGCCCCGCAAAATGCAATGAAATCCTCGGGTGCAAGCTCGAGCTGATAACCACGCTTGCCTCCCGAAATAAAAATGGTATCCCAAAGGACGCATGTCTCGTCAATGAGCGTCCGGTAGCGTTTTTTCATACCGACCGGGCTGCAGCCGCCGCGAACGTAGCCAGTCGCCGCAAGCAAATCCTTCACATGCATCATGGCCAAGGACTTCTCCCCCGCGGCACGCGCGGCGGACTTTAGATCGAGCTCGTCGGCAACAGGGATGCAGCACACGACATAGTCGTTGGACGGCGTCACGCAGACCAAAGTCTTAAATCCTTGACCGGGCTCCTCGCCAAGCTGCTCCGAAATCGCGACCCCCAGGCCCACCGACTCATCACCATCGTCTTCGTACGTATGTAGAACATAGGAAATGCCGGCACTTTCCAGCTCGCGCATCGCATTGGTTTTTGGCGTCTTTACAGCCTTTGCCATGACATATCCTTTCCCTCGCATTCGGACGCAAGGATTAAGTATATGTCCAATTCGGCTGCATACGTCACTTCGGCACAGCAAGCGCCATCGAATCACAAGGAGTCGATGGCGCCCATAAACTGAATCGCCTATTTATTGAGCATCAAGTTGAGCCTGACGCTCCCGGTCACGCCTGAGCAACGGCGCCAAAAACTTGCCCGTATAACTCTGCGGACAGTCCGCAACCTGCTCCGGTGTGCCCGAAACCACGACGGTTCCGCCGCCGTTACCGCCCTCGGGACCCATATCGATCAGGCGGTCGGCAACCTTGATGACATCAAGGTTGTGCTCAATCACCAGCACCGTGTTGCCCGCATCGACCAAGCGCTGCAGCACATCGAGCAGCTGGCGGACGTCCTCAAAATGAAGACCGGTCGTCGGCTCGTCCAAAATATAGAACGTCTTGCCCGTCTGGCGTCGATGAAGCTCCTTGGCGAGCTTCACACGCTGCGCCTCGCCGCCCGAGAGCGTCGTGGCGGGCTGGCCCAGGCTCACGTAGCCTAAGCCTACATCGTACAGCGTCTGGAGCTTGCGCTTAATCTGCGGGATATTCCCAAAGAAGGCCAGCGCCTCGGTGACGCTCATGTCGAGCACGTCCGAGATGGTCTTGCCACGGTAGGTGACCTCGAGTGTCTCGCGGTTGTAGCGTTTACCGCCGCAAACTTCGCAGGGAACGTAGATATCGGGAAGGAAGTGCATCTCGATCTTGATCTGCCCGTCGCCCTTGCACGCCTCGCAGCGCCCGCCACTCACATTAAAGGAGAAACGACCCGGCGAGTAGCCGCGCGCCTTCGACTCCGGCGTACTCGCAAACAGCGCGCGAAGATCATCCCACAGGCCGATATAGGTAGCAGGGTTGGAACGCGGCGTGCGGCCAATCGGCGACTGGTCGATATCGATAACCTTATCGATACACTCGATGCCCTCGATTTTTTTATACGGACCCACAGGGCGCGTCGAACGGTGAATAGCATTCGTAAGGGCAGGCGCAATGGTGTCGGTAACCAGGGAGCTCTTGCCCGATCCCGACACGCCGGTAACAACCGTAAGCGTACCAAACTCGATCTTGGCGGTAACGTTTTTGAGGTTGTTGGCTCGAGCGCCCGTAATTTTAAGGCAGCCGCGACCGGGCTTGCGCCGTTCATCAGGCACCCGAATCATTCGTTTGCCGGTCAGATAAGCGCCCGTCATCGACTCAGGACACGCCATGATATCAGCAGGCGTTCCCGCCGCGACTACGTGTCCGCCGTTGACACCGGCGCCGGGCCCCATGTCGATCACGTAGTCGGCGGCACGGATTGTATCCTCGTCGTGTTCGACGACGATAACGGTATTGCCGATATCGCGCAGGCGCTCGAGCGTCTTGATCAGGCGCTCGTTGTCACGCTGATGAAGACCGATCGAGGGCTCGTCCAGAATATAGAGCACGCCCATGAGACCCGCGCCGATCTGCGTTGCCAAGCGAATACGCTGTGCCTCGCCACCGGAAAGCGTCGCCGAGGCGCGATCGAGTGTCAGATAGTCGAGTCCAACATCGACCAGAAAACGCAGACGCTCCAGAATTTCCTTGACGATACGGCCGCCGATAAACTGTTGGCGCTCGGTGAGTTCCAGGCCCTCAAAAAACTCGAGCGATTCACGGCACGACAGGCAACAAACTTCGTAAATGGACTTGCCGCCCACGGTGACGGCGAGCATCTCAGGGCGCAAACGAGCGCCGTGGCAGGTCGAGCACGGCTCCTCGCGAATGTACTTCTCCAGGCGCGCCTTGGTGTTCTCGTTCGTCGTCTCGGTATAGCGTTCGTACAGGATGTTGCGAACGCCCGAAAACTTGGTATCCCACTGGCTGCGACGTCCGTCGAGCTTTTGGTAGTCGACCGAGATCTTCGTATCGCCCAGGCCATCCAAGAATGCACGACGCACGCGAGGGGGCAAGTCCTCCCACGGCGTATCGGCGCTCACCTTAAAGTGTTTGCAGACCGCAGCAAAAATCTGCGGATAGTAGTTCGAATTGCCAAACAGGCTACCAAAGACTCCGTCGGCAATGGACTTCGAGGGGTCCTCGATCAGCGCCTCGGCATCAACGGTTTTCTTAAAGCCCAGGCCGTCGCACTCAGGACATGCGCCATAGGGAGCGTTAAACGAAAAATCACGCGGCTGAAGATCGTCAATGGAGTGTCCATGCTCCGGGCACGCCAAGGCCAACGAATACTCCAGAAGCTCGCCCTCGGTCCCCTCGGGAGCATCACGATCGGGCAGCATGTACACGTTTACATTGCCGTGAGCCAGCGCGGTCGCCTGCTCAACAGACTCGGCGATACGACCAAGAGAGTTCTCACGGATCACGATGCGATCGACCACGACCTCGATATCGTGCTTGAACTTCTTGTCCAGATCGATCGGATCGTCGAGCGAGCGCACTTCACCGTCGACACGCACGCGGCTAAAGCCCTCGGCGCGAAGGTCCTCAAACAGTTTGGTGTACTCGCCTTTTCGCCCGCGCACCACCGGTGCCAGCACAAACGCGCGGCGGCCCTCCCCCGCCGCCAAGACCTTGTCGGCAACCTGGTCGGTCGTCTGGCGCTCAATGACGCGGCCGCATTCGGGACAGTGCGGGGTGCCCACACGGGCGAACAGCAGGCGCAGATAGTCATAAATCTCGGTTACGGTGCCAACCGTCGAGCGAGGGTTTTTAGACGTCGTCTTTTGGTCGATCGACACCGCCGGCGAAAGGCCGTCGATTGAATCCAAGTCGGGTTTGTCCATCTGGCCCAAGAACTGGCGCGCATAGCTCGAAAGACTCTCGACGTATCGACGCTGGCCCTCGGCATAGATAGTGTCAAATGCCAGCGAACTCTTGCCCGAGCCAGAAAGACCGGTAATGACCACGAGTTGGTCACGCGGAATGGAAACATCGATATCACGGAGGTTGTGCTCACGAGCGCCGCGAATAACGATAGAAGAATCAGACATGGAAGCTCCTTGCCTCCTATTGCATCGAATCATACTGTCGATGAGTTTAGCGCACTCGACGCGCACAGATGTTCGTAATACAAGATTCGCAGACCTTTAGCTTTGCGTATCGGGTGCTTTGTTTCTCGAAATGCCGTGGAAAGGTTACAGTAATCTACTACTGAACTTAATTTGCTGTAACAGAGGAACGTCCATGACCGAAGATATCCCCCTTGAAATCACTTCGAGCGACATGGCCAATCTGCCCATATTCATCGCCGTCCTTATCGTGGCCACCGTCGTCGTGCGCGTGTATTTTTCAATCAAACACAATGAAAAGCCGCCCATTGCCCGCGTCTTTTGGTGCGCGACGCTCCTCATCCCGCTCGGCATGGTAGCTGCATGGATTACGAATCAATTGCTCGTAAATGAGGACAGTTCCCTATGGGTCCTTTCTTATTCGGCGCTCGGTGCTGCCGCCGTCATACTTCTTGTCGAGCCCTTGGTTTCGGGACTTATCGACCAAACCGATCTTGCGACGGGAACGGTTGCCTGTATTTGCCGTGACATCCTTGTCATCGCCGCTGTTTCAGCGCTCTCGTTCGTTTCACTCGAAATTGCCTGCAACGAAACGTTCTATCGCATTCCCGCCAACTCATTCGGGTTTTCCGTCGGGCTGCTCGCGACGGTTCTGCTCTCCCTTTATTTGCTGGGACAGCGTCATGGAGGCGTCATGGCCCTCGTGCCCGTCGCCTGCTGCATCCTTGGCATTGCCGAGCACTTCGTCATAACGTTTAAAGGCGAAGCCATCCTGCCAAGCGATATCTTGGCCCTTGGCACCGCAATGGAGGTGAGCGAGGGATACGAGTTTACCTTTACCGCCGGAATCGTAACCTCTCTCGCCCTGCTGGAGATTTCCCTGGGGCTTCTTTCGCTTATCCGTCCGCGAAAGCTCCGTACGCACACCCATGTCTTCCCCGCAATCGCCGCTAACCTCTGTGCTTTTCTGTTAGTGACCGTTGTGGGGCTCTCGGGCTTTTCCAGCATCGACTTGGAGCAGGCGCTGGATTTTGGATTTGACCGTTGGCAGCCCATCACCACGTATGCGTCTCAGGGTTTTATCACTTCGTTCACCGAAATGGTCAACGAGTTGCCTATTGAGAGGCCCGAAGACTATACGCCCGATGAGGCGCAGAGCATCGAGCAGGAGCTCGCCGCCGCCTACGACAACACGTATGGCTCGAGCGAGCAGCGCGCGGCGGCCGTTGCCCAGTTCAATGAAATCAAGCCGACGATTGTTGCCGTCATGAACGAGAGTTTTAGCGATCTTTCGTGCTTTGAGCAGCTCCAGGCGGCCGGGTACACCGGCCCCGCATTCTACAACTCGCTTCCCGACACACTTGTTCGCGGCACCATGCTCGCTTCGGTCGCCGGTGGCGGAACGGCGAACTCCGAATTCGAATTTTTGACCGGAGCGACAACGGCCTTTGTCGGATTAGGCAAAATCCCCTATCAGCTGTATCAGATGAATGGCGTCAACAGCCTGGCAAAGGACCTTAAGGAGCTTGGGTATACCGCTACCGCTATGCACCCGCAAAACCCCGTCAACTACCATCGAGATAAAATCTATCAGCAGCTGGGCTTTGGAGACTTTCTTTCAATCGGCGATTTCGAAGGTGCGCCCTGTTACCATTCCGGCGTATGCGACTACGCCACCTACGACAAGATACTCGACCTGCTTAGAACCGACGAAGCCCCGCAGTTCATCTTTGACGTCACGATGCAAAATCACGGCGGCTACGACTATGGCACCGTTCCCGCCGAGGAGCTGACAAACTATTGGGTCGAGGGAGCCAGCGAGGGCGCCAATAGCGCACTCAACACCTATCTTACCTGCATCAACGCATCCGACCGGGACCTCGAGTACTTTATCAACGAGCTCCGCAATATCGGCAGACCGGTTGTCCTTGTCTTTTTTGGCGATCATCAGCCGAGCGCCGCAACGGCTCTCAACGACGAGCTGTACCCTCAGGAAGATACGGCAAGCCACGCTTTCCGTATCTATCAGTCGACATATTTTGTCTGGGCTAACTATGAAATCGCCGGCAATACCGAGCTCAACGTCTACGACACCGTCGGGGCAAACGAGATTGCAGCCATTACCCTTAATAAGATCGGCGCCCCGCTCACCGACTATCAAAAGGCTCTGCTTGCAACAAGGTCAGATGTGCCCACTATCAATGTCGCCGGCTACCTTGGTGCCGACGGGCTGCGCTACGACTTGGAATCTGAAGACAGCCCATACGCCTCGACGATCGACAAGCTGCAGCGCATACAATATCTCGAGTTCGCCAGCAAAGTTCAGTAAGCCCGCCCATTCGCTTGGACCCATCGTATTGCAAGCACGCTCGGCCCAAATGCATCGCAAATGACTCCCGCTCGCAAACGAGGGTACAATGACGCTCGTGTCACATCACGGGGCCCCGGCCCCAACATATACAAAGGAGTCATACATGGGTTGCGAGCACGCACAGGCCGCCGGCGGACAAACGTCGCCGTCGCAATTTGAGGAGAACACGCTGTCCGAGGTCAAACGCGTCATCGCCGTGCTTTCCGGCAAGGGCGGTGTCGGCAAGTCGTTTGTCACCGGTGCCATCGCCACCGAGCTTGCCCGTCACGGCCACAAGGTCGGCGTCCTCGATGCCGACATCACCGGTCCCTCTATCCCCAAGATGTTCGGTATGAGCGGACGCCACGTCCATGCCCTTGGCAACCTTATGCTGCCCGAAATCTCCGAGCACGGCGTCAAGGTCATGAGCTCCAACCTTCTGCTCCAAAACGAGACCGACCCCGTCCTTTGGCGCGGTCCGGTCATCGCAGGCGCCATTAGGCAGTTCTGGAGCGAGACCTCGTGGGGCCCCATCGACTACCTGCTGGTCGACATGCCTCCGGGAACAGGCGACGTCGCGCTCACCGTCTTCCAGTCGCTGCCCGTCGACGGCATCGTCATCGTCACGAGCCCGCAGGATCTGGTCTCGATGATCGTCGCCAAGGCGGTCAACATGGCCGAGAAGATGAACGTCCCCATTCTGGGCATCGTCGAGAACATGAGCTATATCGAGTGCCCCGACTGCGGCAAGAAGAT
>DBEWTR010000099.1:0-6834 GCA_048205775.1 Collinsella sp.
CGACGATGGCATAGTTGACGTAGCCAATCACGACAGTCATGGGCACCATGGAGTTGGCATAGCTCACGGCGGCGGTGCCGGTGCGGCGAAGCTCGTCGTTGCGGAAGGTGAAGCCGGCAACATTCGCCGCCTCGCGGTTAAAGACCTTGATGACCTTTTGACCCGAGACCATCTCTTCGATATATCCGTCCAGGTCGCCAAGCGATGCCTGCTGGGCGGCAAAGAAACGCTTAGAGCGCGCGCCCGAGTAGCGCGCATACAGCACAATGGCCGCATCGCACACGAGTGTGATAATCGTGAGCTGCCAGTTAAGGATGATGAGCATAGCCGTGGTGCCCACAACCTGAATGGCGGCCTGAATCACGTTGGCAAAGCTGTTGTTGAGCGCCTCGGAGACAGTGTCGACGTCGTTGGTGAAAAAGCTCATGATGTCGCCCGAGCGCGTGCTGTCAAAATAACTGAGCGGCAGCGTCTGGATGTGCGCGAACAGGTCGCGGCGAATATCGGACACCACGTGTTGGGCCGCGCGCACCATGATCTGTGAGTAGCCCAGGGCCGAGAGCACGCCCGCGGCGTAGATGATCGCCGTCAGGATGACCTGCTTGGCGAGCAGTTCCTCCCCGCCCGTAGCCAAACCGTTAACGATGGGGCGCACCATGTAGGTGCCGGCGAGGCTCGCGATGGCGGCAACGGAGGCGAGCACGCCCACCGCGAGCAACGAGAACTTGGCATGCCCCATGTAGGAGAGCAGGCGGCGCACGGTGCGCTTGAGGTCGGCCGGGCGTGCTTGGGCTGCGGTCTTAGGCATGGCGCTCACCCCCTTCCAAGGGTGATCCGCATGCGACGGAGGAAAACGGATCATTCGCGCAGCCACCGTCGTTGCCATCGCCGGCGTCCGCGTTCCCCGCAAACTCCATCTGCGAGGTGTAAATCTCCTGGTATATGTTGTCGCCCGCCAGCAGTTCCTCGTGCGTGCCCACGCCGTGGACACGACCGTCGTCCAGCACCACAATACGATCGGCATCCATGACACTCGCGATGCGCTGGGCGATGATGAGCACGGTCGCATCGGGAATCCGAGCGATGTGCTCGCGAATCTTTGCGTCGGTCGCCATATCGACCGCGCTGGTGGAGTCATCAAAAATGAGCACGCGCGGATGCTTGAGCAGCGTACGCGCGATGCACAGGCGTTGCTTCTGGCCACCCGAGACACCGGCGCCGCCTTGGCCCAACTCGCCGTCCAGCCCGCCGATGCGATCGAGGAACTCGTCCACGCACGCCGCGCGGCAAGCCGCGAGGAGCTCATCGTCCGACGCCTGCGGATTGCCCCACTGCAGATTCTCGCGCACGGTGCCCGTAAACAGCACGTTCTTTTGCAGCACAATGCCCACGGCGTCGCGTAGGGTCGCGAGGTCGTAGTCACGCACGTCACGTCCGCCCACAAGCACGGCGCCCTCGGTAGCGTCGTACAGGCGCGCAATCAGCTGCACAAGCGAGCTCTTGCCCGATCCCGTACCGCCGAGGATGCCCACCGTCGAGCCGCTCTCGATGCGAAGGTCGATATGCTCGAGCACATCCTCGGCTGCATCCGCGCGGTATTTAAAGGAAACGTCGCGAAACTCGATACTGCCGTCCGCTGGTGCCGCAATCGCGAGGTCTCCCGCGGGGTTGGCGATAAAGGGTTCCTCATCGAGCACCTCGGCGATACGGCCCACACTCGTAAGAGCGCGCGTGAGCAGCAAAAACACGTTGGAAATCATCATGAGCGAATTCATGATCAGCAGCACGTAGCTCATAAAGCCCGTGAGCGAGCCCACGCCCAGCTTGCCGGCGAGAATCATGCGGCCGCCAATCCACAGGATAGAGAGCGCAGCCACGTACATCGACAGCTGAAACACCGGCAGGTTGAGCACGGCGGTGCCGAAGGTCTTGGTCGCCGTGCCGGCGAGCTCGGTATTGACGGTGTCAAACTTTTCGCACTCGTGCTCGGCGCGCACGTAAGCCTTCACGGCGCGCACGGCGGTAAGGTCCTCTTGCACCACGCCGTTGAGGTGGTCCATCGAGGTCTGGAGTTGGCGGTAGAGCGGACTGACGCGATAGGTGATGACGCCCAGTACGATTGCCAGCACGGGCAAGATGATCGCAAAGACGTTGGCGAGCGGGCGCGACAGCATCAGCGCGTAGATAAGGCCGACGATAAGCGTCACCGGGCCGCGCACCATAGGGCGAAAGCCGTTGCCCACAGCATTTTGGATAACGGTGATGTCCGTGGTCATGCGGGTGACGAGCGAGCTGGCGTCGTAGTTGTCCAGGTTACCAAAAGCGAGCGTCTGAATCTTTTTGTACTCAGCCTCGCGCAGGTTAGCGCCTAGGCCCGAGGCAACGCGGGCGGACGTGTGTGCATAACCCAAGCCCAGTACCAGCGAAAGCGCAGCGCACACCAACATGTACGACCCCTGCAGCAGCATGTAGTTGATATCACCCGCAGGCACGCCCACATCGATGATGTTGGCCATGATAACCGGGATAAACAGCTCGAGCACCGTCTCGACCGACACAAAGAACACGCCGAGGATGGCATCGCGACGGTATGCCCCTAGATAGGAAAACAGTATTTTGAGATTGCGCACGCAGGTTCAACCCCCATCAAACGTTGTTCGCAAACGCACGTATTATTGCGCGCCGAATAATGGTGTCAAGTATTCCGAAATCGTTTTCTGCAAGGTTAGCGCCGGCGGCGAGTTCTCGTGATGTGTGTCCATATTCACTCGGAATAATGGTGCGCGAGACTTTTTCGCTCCGGCGTCATCACAAACCTTGACTCTACAATCGTTATAGGGTTTTCACTACACTGGTACGTAAACAAACCCAGCCAGAAAGCCCCGCCCATGGAACACGATCTCACACACGGCAATGTCCTTAAGACCATCGCGGTCTTTGCCCTGCCCTATATGCTCTCGTACTTTTTGCAGATGCTCTACGGCATGGCTGACCTGTACATGATGGGGCAGTTTAGCGGCGCCGCCGGCATCACCGCCGTGGGCAATGGCGCGCAGACGCTCTATATCATTACCGTGACGCTTGTGGGCCTGGCCATGGGAACGACGGTTATCGTCGGCCACGCCGTGGGCTCGCGCCGCTTCGATCGCGCCGAGACTGCCATCGGCAACACTATCACGCTCTTTATGGGTGTCTCGGTGGTGCTGGCCGCTGTCCTGCTCGCGCTGTGCCCGCAAATCGTGGCACTCATTGGCACGCCAGCCGAGGCGGTCGAAGGAACCGCCGCCTACCTGCGCATCTGCTTTATGGGCATTCCCTTTATCGCCGCATACAACATCCTCTCGGCCATCTTTCGCGGCCTGGGCGATTCGCGCTCGCCTATGTACGTGATCGGCGTGGCATGCATCATTAACATCGCGCTCGATTTTCTGTTTATCGGCCACATGGGGCTCGGCCCCGTGGGCGCGGCGCTCGGCACGGTGACCGCCCAGACGGCCAGCGTTGCCCTCGCGCTCGTCTGGCTCAAGAGCCGCCGCACGAACATCCACGTTAAGCGCAGCGACCTGCGCCCCCAGCCCGAGGTGCTCGGCAGCATTCTTAAGATCGGCGTGCCCGTGGCCGTGCAGGACGGCTGCATCCAGGTGGCGTTTATGTTTATCACCGTCATCGCCAACCACCGAGGGCTCGTCGACGCTGCCGCCGTGGGCCTGGTCGAAAAGATGATCAGCTTTTTGTTCATTGTGCCGAGTTCCATGGGCGCCACCGTCAGCGCACTCACGGCGCAAAATGCCGGCGCGGGCAAGGGCGACCGCGCGCGTCAGGTGCTCAAGGACGCCATGACCATCTCGGTGGTGTACGGCTGCCTGATCACGGTGCTGATGTGGCTGGTGGCGCCGGCGTTTATCGGCTTTTTTGCCAAGGACCCCGCGGTGGTCGCGGCCGGTACCGGGTATATGCACAGCTACATTTTCGACGCGATTTTTGCCGGCATCCACATTTGCTTTAGCGGCTTTTTCGCTGCATACGGCAAGAGCTACATCGGCTTTGCGCACAACGTGCTGGCCGTGGCGCTCATTCGCGTGCCGGGCGCGTGGCTGCTGTCGAACGCCTATTCCGATACGTTGTTTCCCATGGGCATCGCTTCGCCGTGCGGATCGATTTTGTCGGCAGTCATCTGTGTTGTCGCGTTTACCGTGCTCAACCGGCGCGGGGCTTTTGACAAGTTGGCAGCGTAGCGGGGCAACGCGAAATCGCCCTGATCGACGACATCATCAGCGACGACCCCACAACCTACGTGACACAGGTCACGGTACCCGTATCGCTAGGCTAGACCGAGCCTCGTCTCTAACTCGGTCAACGCCTCAAAAGCATCACGAGACGCATCTGCCGAGCGCTCACGTTCCGCAATGCGAATTCGCGCCATCAGGTGCTCTTTTGCCTGCCCTTGGGCGTGCCTCGTGCGCCCTTCCGCCTGCGAGCAATTGCGATTCTCTATATCCATTACGCCACCGGCACCTCACCAGTAGCCAGGATCTGCTCGAGTGCGTCCTCGTCCAGCACGGGCACACCCAGCTGCTCGGCTTTGGTGAGCTTGGAGCCCGCTTTGGGGCCGGCGACTAGATAGCTCGTCTTCTTTGAAACACTGCCCGAGACCTTGGCACCAAGCACCTTGAGCGCCGCGCCTGCCTCGTCGCGCGTGCGGCTGACGAGCGTGCCGGTGAGCACGAAGGTCAGACCCGCGAGCGGCTGTGCGTCGGCGAGCTCGCCCGCCACGCCAGCGTCGGCCGCGGCTTGCGCGTGCGCGGTGCCCAAGTCGACCTCGAGCGAAAGGCCCGCCTGACGCAGACGTTCCAGCACGGCAAGGTTTTCGGGCACGGCCAGGAACTGCTTAACGCTCGCCGCAATCTTGGGACCGATGCCCTCGCACTCGGCAATATCCTCTTCGCTCGCCACGATAAGCTTGTCAATCGACAGGAATCGCTCGGCGATGACCTCGCCCACACTCTTGCCCACGTGGCGGATGCCCAGGGCAAACAGTACGCGACCGAGTGGCTGGCTCTTGGACTTGTTGAGCTCGGCGATGATTTTCTCGGCCGTCTTGAGGCCCACCGGAATGGGGTCACCCTTCTTGACGCCCTTTTTACTGTTGGAGCTGGCATAGGTGCGCCCCGTGTCCAGGTCGGCGATATCGTCGACCGTGAGCTGGTAGAAGTCTGCGACGTCGTGAATCAGCCCGGCGGCGATCATCTTGTCGACAATCTCGTCGCCTAGGCCGTCGACGTCCATGCAGCCGCGGCTCACCCAGTGGAGCAAGCGCTCCTTGAGCTGCGCGGGGCAGTCGATGGAGACGCAGCGGTAGGCAACCTCGCCATCCTCGTGGACCACGGGGCTGCCGCACACGGGGCAGACCTCGGGCATGTGCCAGTCGACCGAATCGGCCGGGCGCGTGTCGAGCACCGGGCCCACGACCTCGGGGATTACGTCGCCTGCCTTGTGCACGATGATGGTGTCGCCCTCACGCACGTTTTTGCGACGGATCTCGTCGATGTTGTGCAGCGTGGCGCGCGCGATGGTGGAGCCGGCGACCGTCACCGGGTCGAACTCGGCGACCGGCGTGAGCACACCGGTGCGGCCCACCTGGATGCGAATTTCGCGCAGGACGGTCTGCTTTTCCTCGGGCGGGAACTTAAAGGCAATGGCCCAGCGCGGCGCGCGGGCGGTAAAGCCCAGGTCGAGCTGCTGCTGGAAGCTATCGACCTTTACGACCACGCCATCGATGTCGTAGTCCAGGTCACCGCGATGTTCGAGCGCCTGGGCACAGAACTCGTGGACCTCGGCCGGCGTGGCGCAACGAGCCACGTTGGGGTTGACGCTAAAGCCGGCGCTACGCAGCCAGTCGAGGAACTCGCGCTGGCTGTGGACGTGCAGCGGATCGGTATCGGCAATGGCATAGATAAAGGTGGCCAGGTCGCGGCGCGCCGTGACCTTGGGGTCCTTCTGACGTAGGCTGCCGGCGGCAGCGTTGCGCGGGTTGTCGAAGGGGTCGCGGCCCTCGGCATCGGCCTCGTCGTTCAGACGCACAAAGCTGCCCTTGGGCATGTAGACCTCGCCGCGCACCTCGATGGTACGCTCGCGGTCGGCGCCCATGTGGGCGAGCGCCGGCTCGGACAGGTGCATGGGCACATCCTTGATGGTGCGCACGTTGAGCGACACGTCCTCACCCGTGGTGCCATCGCCACGTGTGGCCGCACGTACGAAGGTGCCGTTTTGGTAGGTAAGTGCCACGCCCAGGCCGTCGATCTTGAGCTCGCAGGTATAGGTAACGCTACCGGCGCCGAGCGCATCCTCGGTGCGTTGGAGCCACGCGTCGAGTTCGTCCAGATCCATGGCATCGTCCATAGAATACATGCGCGCCATGTGCGTGACCGGCGTAAACTGCTCGCTCACGTAGCCGCCCACACGCTGGGTATAGCTGTCGGGCGTTACCAAATCGGGGTAGGTCGCCTCGATCTCCTGCAGCTCAACGAGCATTTTGTCAAAGGCGGCATCCGTGATCTCGGGCGCATCGAGCATGTAGTAGCGATAGGCGTGGTAATCGAGCTCGTGGCGCAGCTCGGCCGCACGCGCTGCCGCCTGGGCACGGGCGTCGACCGGTGCGGTGGCATCTGCGCTCGCGGGCGTTTCGGTATCGATGTCCACGCCGTCACCAAACAGGCTCGATTGCTCCATAGCGGCACTCCTTCGCTCGATTTCAAACGGATACAAGAGTACCACCGGTCGCAACGGGGCCGAATAGCCCTTTCAAACCGCACCGAAACGGCAGCCGCCAGACTG
>DBEWTR010000118.1:0-3908 GCA_048205775.1 Collinsella sp.
ACCGACAACCTGGCTGCGTTCCAGGCTGGCCAGCACGCTTCCGCTGTCCTGACCCAGGGTGCCCAGTACTTCGTCGTCTGCATGGGTGGCACCGGCGCCACGCTCGTCCTGGTCTTTATGTTCTGCTTCCTGGCCAAGTCCCAGGAGATGCGCGCCGTCGGTAAGGCCGCCATCGTCCCCGTGTGCTTTGCCGTCAACGAGCCGCTGCTGTTCGCCGCACCCATCGTGCTCAATCCCGTCTTCTTTGTCCCGTTTGTCTTTGCCCCGATCGCCAACATCTGGATCCTCAAGATCTTTATCGACTTCTTGGGCATGAACGGCTTTATGTACACCCTGCCCTGGACCGTCCCCGGCCCCATCGGCACCATCATGGGCCTGGGCTTCCAGCCGCTCGCCTTTGTGATGCTCGCCCTTATCCTGGTCGTCGACTTCGTTCTGTACTATCCGTTCTTCCGTGCCTATGACGCCCAGAAGTGCGCCGAGGAGGCCGAGATCTCCCAGGAGGAGCTCGCCGCCAAGAACGCCGAGAAGGCCGCCAAGCTCAACGATGCCTTCCAGGGCAAGGCTGACGCCAAGAGCGTTGCCGCCGGCGCTGCTGCCGAGGCCGTGAGGGCCGACGCTCCCGCCGCTGTCGCCACTGAGACAACGACCGCCAGTGACCTCAACGGCAAGCGCGTGCTCGTGCTCTGCCAGGGTGGCGGCACCTCGGGCCTGCTCGCCAACGCGCTGGCCAAGGCCGCCAAAGAGCGCGGCATCAATCTTGAGACCGCTGCCGAGGCCTATGGCAACCACGTTGACATGCTCCCCGACTTTGATCTGGTCGTCCTGGCCCCGCAGGCTGCCAGCTACTTGGCCGACCTGCAGAAGGACTGCGAGCGCGTGGGCAACAAGTGCGTCGCCTGCCGTGGTAAGCAGTACATCGAGCTCTCCCAGAACGGCGACAAGTCTCTCGCCTTCGTCGCCGAACAACTTTCGAAGTAAGTAACGCTCAGGGCCAGCCGACTATCCGAGACCGGCTGGCCCTTCGATTTAGACGATTGGATCATCATGTCCGTTAACCCTGCTAGCGTAACCAACCCGCCCGCGCAGTTTCCCGAGGACTTTGTCTTTGGCGGCGCCACTGCTGCCTACCAGGTAGAGGGCGAGACCCGCACTCACGGTAAGGGCAAGGTTGCCTGGGACGACTTCCTGGAGGCCCAGGGGCGCTTTTCCCCCGATCCCGCTTCGGACTTCTACAACCAGTACCCCGTCGACCTGGAGCTGTGCGAGGAGTTTGGCATCAACGGCATTCGCCTCTCCATCGCCTGGAGCCGCATCTTCCCCAACGGTACCGGCGAGATTAACCCCGAGGGCGTTCAGTTCTACCACGACCTTTTCGCCGAGTGCCATAAGCACCATGTTGAGCCGTTCGTCACGCTGCATCACTTTGACACGCCGCTTGCCCTCTTTGAGAAGGGCGACTTCCTCAACCGCGAGACCATCGATGCCTTTGTGGACTTTGCCACCTTCTGCTTTAAGGAGTACGCCGACCAGGTGACCTATTGGTTCACCTTTAACGAGATCTGGGCCGACGCCTCCAACACCTACATCGAGGGCACCTTCCCCGGTGGCGTCAAGGCGCATCTGGCCGAGGCTTTCCAGTGCGAGCACAACATGATGCTCGCCCACGCCAAGGCCGTGCTGGCCTTCCACAACGGCGGCTTTAAGGGCAAGATCGGCGTCATCCAGTCGCTGGAGTTTAAGTATCCGCTCAACGAGAACGACCCCGCCGACATCAAAGCCGCCAACAACGAGCACGTGCTGCAGAACCAGTTCTTGCTCGACGCCACCTTCCGCGGCGACTACGCGCCCGACACCCTCGAGTGCGCCAACCGCTTGGCTGCCGTCTCGGGCGGCACCATCGAGATCCTAGACGAGGATCTGGAAATCATGCGCGAGGCCGCGCTCTACAACGACTACCTGGGCGTTAACAACTACCAGTGCCGCTTCTTGAAGGCCTACGATGGCGAGAACGACCTGCACCACAACGGTACGGGCGAGAAGGGCACTGGCCGCTGGCGCGTTAAGGGCATTGGCGAGCATGTGAACAAGCCCGGCGTCCCCACCACCGACTGGGACTGGATCATCTATCCCGAGGGCCTGTTCGATCTGCTCGTCTACATTAAGCAGCGCTACCCCAACTACAAGCAGATCTTCATCACCGAGAACGGCATGGGCTACAAGGACCCCTACAAGGACGGTTTTGTGGACGATCAGCCGCGCATCGACTACATCGAGCAGCACCTGCGCTGGTTGCTCAAGGCCATGGAGGTGGGCGTCAACGTGGGCGGCTACTTCCTGTGGAGCCTGCAGGATCAGTTTTCCTGGACCAATGGCTACAACAAGCGCTATGGCTTCTTCTACGTTGACTTTGAAACCCAGAAGCGCACGCCCAAGGCAAGCGCATACTGGTATAAGCACGTGGCGCAGACCCGTCGTCTGGACTAGCGGCTGGCGGGGTCGCCTGCCCACATAACCTGTCCCCATTTCTCAGCCGGGGGCGGCACGTCACACGGCGCGCCGCCCCCGGCCTTTTTTGGGCGGTTCGGGGGCCGCGTGTGTCAATAAGTTACATCGAGCCGAGTTTTTGGGTCCAAGCTGTTACAGATTTAGACGAACGGGCGGCCCGGGCCGAACAATCTCGATCTGTAACATGTAGACCACTTTTGACCGCTTAGATGTTACAGATCGAGACAAACGGAGTAGGACCTAACCCCGTATGTCCCTAACAGTCGAGCGTTCGACCAGCGTGCTCGGCACATGAATCGCCTCGATAGACGAGCTCTCTCCAATCGCCGCCTCAAACGCAAGCTTACCGACACCGCGCAAATCAAATCGCAGCGTCGTCAGCCGATTGTGAGGAACAAGTCCCTCGAGTGCGTCGTCGATACCAACCACGCTCACGTCGTCGGGCACGGACAGGCCCGCGTTCTCGAGCGCGGCGATAACGCCCAGCGCCATCTGGTCATTTGCCGCAAGCACGGCAGTCGGCGTCTGCGACCCGCCGGCAAGCACCTCGGCCGCAATCCGCTCGCCCATGGCGTACCCACTGTCCGCACTCCAATCGCCACGCAGCATCGGAGCGGCATCGACATGAGCACGACCCAGCGTATCGCGCCAACCGGCCTCACGAAAACGCGAGGAAATCGAGTTTTCCGGACCCGCCACAAACCGCATATTCGAGTGACCATGTTCCAGCAGATAATTGGTCAACAGCTCGCACGAACCATACTGGTCGGAGTCGATCGTCGTGCAGCGCGGATGCGCATACATGGACAGGATGACCGTTCGCACTCCCGGCTGGGGAACAAACTCCTCAAAATCGGGAGCCATGCGGTTCATGTTGAGAATCATGCCGTCGACGGGTCGCTCGACCATGCGGCGCGAGGCATCGGCAAGTGCATAGGGCTTGTCGCCGCCCATCTCGATCATAGTGACGGCAAAATCATGCTCGCGCGCCGCTTGCATGATACCCTCGAGCGTCGCCAGGTTACCGACACGTGTGATGTTGTACATGCACAGGCCAATAGAACGATACGACCCGCCGCGCAACGCCGCTCCAGCAAAATTGGGACGAAAGCCCAGCTCTTCCATGGCGGCCAGCACACGCTTGCGCGTCTTTTCCGTCACGTTGGGCATACCGTTGACCACGCGAGACACAGTCTGGCGGCTCACGCCAGCGAGCGCCGCAACCTCTGCCGCGCTCGCCGAACGACCATTCCTTGTCTGCTGATCCATGCCTTCCACGCTAACCTGCTTCCCAACTATTCCCCGCGCCCATGGCGCATCGTACATACATTGATAACGTGCTCATGATACCCGAGCCATATACCACAACATGAAAACTTCTGTCAATCAAAACCGCTTAC
>DBEWTR010000126.1:0-9798 GCA_048205775.1 Collinsella sp.
TTAGTCCCTTACCCCCAACCATGCTAAAAAACGCGAAAACAAAACCGCAGGTAGTACGCCTGCGGTTTTGTTCAAAATGAAGGTATGGTCAGGGGTACCGAGTCAAACGTAGTAGATGGGCCGGTTTCGTGGCGGGCACCGTCAAATGATCCCCCGGGGACTGAGGGAAACGGGTCATTTTGGTTCCACGAGTCTTGCGGAGGCGCTCGTACAGGGCCGTCCGAAAAAACTATGCCGGTTTACGGGGCCGGATTCCGAATCCCCAACCATGCCGATATCTGTGAAAATAAAACCGCAGGTAGACGAGCCGTCATTTTCCGAAAAACGCAAGTATGGACGGGGTTCCTGGGTTTAGCCCGTAAACCGGCATAGTTTTGAAATGGCCTTAAATCGGTAGCAGCCATTTTGCTATGCCGGAACGGTCGGTCTTCGGGCAACTACCCTCGCAGGTAGGCGATAGCGATCTGCGTGCGGTTGCGCAGGCCCATCTTTGCCAGGATTGAGCTGATGTGGTTGCGCACGGTGCCTTCGCCCATGTAGGCGGTGGCGGCGATCTCTTTGTTGTCGAGGCCGCGGGCGATGAGTTCGGCGACTTCGAACTCGCGGTCGGTCAGGCTGGCGAAGGCTGCGGGCCGGCGGGGCGTGCCCGCCTCGACGTCCGTTCCGTCAAAATCGATGTCCTCGATCGCCTTGCCCTCGAGCACGCGCTTGCCAGCCATGACCTGCGCCAACGCTGGTGGAATGGCGGCGACATCGGTTTTAATCAGGTAGCCGCGGGCGCCCAGTTTAAGTGCCGACACAATGTACTCGTCATCCGAGAATGTCGTCAAAAACACCACGCGTGCCGTGGGTTCGTGCTCAAGGATCTCGCGTGCCGCCGATAGTCCGTCGCGCTTCGGCATCTGGATGTCGAGCAGTGCGATGTCGGGTGCGTGCTCGGCGTAGAGCGCGACCGCGTCGTCGCCGTCGGCACCGGTGCCCACCACCTCTATCTGCGGCTGAGCGCCCAGGATAATCTTGAGCGAATCGACCACCAGATGGTCGTCGTCGACAACTATGAGCCTCATCGGCCCTCATCTCCTTGCTGCTTGGGAATGGTGGCAAACACGCGCCATCCGGAGGCGCCGACTCGCGAGCCGGCAGTGAAAGTGCCGCCAAGTGCCTCGACACGCTCGCGCATGGAGGCGAGCCCCATACCCCCTGTGGCGCTGCGGGCGCCTGTTCGAACCCCGCCCGTTCCATCATCGGTAACGATGAGCTGGTAAAACGATGGGTGCTCCATGCACCGCACGGTAATGGTTTTGGCATGGGCGTGGCGCATGGCGTTGGAAAGCGCCTCGCGTAGCACTGCCGCAAAGCAGTTGGCGACGTTGGCGGGTGTATGCTCGGCCAAAACCTCAAGCTCAATCTGCGGACCGCTGTCCGAGCGTGCGCCTTCAACGATGCGCTCGAGCTGCACGGAGAGGTCAGTCGCATTGTCGTTGAGCGCGTGGACGCTGGCGCGCACGAGTTGGAGCGCCTCGTCAACCGTGCGTTTGACGTCGGTGAAATCGGCGGCAACCCTGGGCTCGTCGGCGTGCACGACGCGCAGGGCCTCGGCCTGCAGCGAGGCGCGCGTGAGCTGGTGGCCGACGTTATCGTGAATCTCGCGCGCGATACGGGCTCGCTCGGCGAGTGTCGCGAGTTCGACTTCGTAGTCCTGGCGGTCAGCAAGATCGCGGTTGCGCGCCTCGAGCGCGAGGGCTCGTTCCTGCAGCTCGTCGCGGGTACGGCGCATGCGCTGCTGCTCGCGCTCCAACTGGGCGGTACGTAGCGATAACAAGGCGGCGGCGACCGAAAGGATGGAGGTCAGCAGGAGCGTTCGGACGGTAAGCGCGTCGGTGCGAAGGTCCGCGACGAGCGCAAAGGCAAAGACGGAGCCAATGCCCAGTACGACCCAGGCGTGCTCACGGCGCACGCGCCGCGCGATGTCATAGAAGGCGAGAGGCGCAAACGGCACAAACGGCGGCACGAAGACAGCCGCGATGATGTAAGCGTAGCTCGCGGCCTCGCTCGCACGGCGGGCGCGGTTTCTCTGTGCGACCTCGGCCAGTGAGGTGGCAATAACGCCAAGGCAAAACGCCGCGACCAGGTGAGCGTCCACAGCAAGGCCCATGGCGGCCGCAATACAGCACGCCAGAACGATTGATTTGTCGAAAAGCCTGTTCATACGGGTATTGTACGCGAAGCCGCGCGTGGTGGAGGGACCGCCTGCGCAACCGTGACATTCCTCCCACGCGGCAAAGCGGGGACATCGGCAGGCCGCACGGCCAAGCTCCGCACTCGTGACAAAGCTCACTGGCGCGCGCCGGCGGCTCCTGCGATGATGCAATCGTACCGGGCCGCAATCAACAGAAGGGCCGCCTCATGACAGACATCGTCCACGTCGAAAACCTCGTCAAGCGCTATGACGACCTTATTGCGCTCGACCACTTTAACCTGAGCATCGCCCCCGGCGAGATCTTTGGCCTGCTGGGCCCCAACGGCTCGGGCAAGACCACGTCCATCAACTGTATTCTGCAGTTGCTCGCCTACGACAAAGGCACTATCGAGCTGTTCGGCGAGCCCATGACGCCCGCCCGCTACGACCTCAAGCGCCGCATCGGCGTGGTGCCGCAGCAGGTGGCGGTATTCGACGAGCTCACCGTGCGCGAGAACATCGACTATTTCTGCAGCCTTTACGTCAACGATCGAAAGCGTCGCCGCGCACTGGTCGACGAGGCCATCGACTTTGTCGGGCTGGGCGACTTTACCAAGTTTCGCCCCGGTAAGCTTTCGGGCGGCCTAGCGCGTCGCCTCAACATTGCCTGCGGCATCGCGCACAAACCCGAGCTCATCTTTTTTGACGAGCCCACGGTGGCGGTCGACCCGCAGAGCCGCAACGCCATCCTGGAGGGCATCTGCCGCCTGCGCGACGAAGGCGCCACGGTGGTGTATACCAGCCATTACATGGAGGAAGTCGAGCAAATCTGCAGCCGCATCATGATCATGGACGGTGGCCGCGTGCTGGCGCAGGGCACCAACGACGAGCTCAAGCGCATGATTCAGATGGGCGAGCGCGTGACCGTCGAGGTCGGCGCCGTCGAGGCCGCCACGGTCGAGCGGCTGCGCGCCCTTGAGCACGTGCTTTCGGTTGAGCTGTCCGGCGGCGAGCTCGTCTGCGCCTGCGAGGCGAGCCCGCATAACCTGGTCGACATCCTTGACACGCTGCGCGCTGCCGACGTTGCGCTCGGCCGCGTGTGGAGCGAGCCACCGACCCTCAACGACGTGTTCCTCGAGATCACCGGCCGCGAGCTGCGCGACTAGGGGGCGGCCATGTTCAACACCATTATCATTACGGTCAAGACGCTGCTGCGCCGGCCGAGCACGTGGGTTTGGGGCGCTCTCTTTCCCATCGCGCTTTCCACGATGTTTATGTTTATGTTTGCGAACCTCAGCTCCGACGGCAAGATCGACCCGGTGCCAGTGGCCGTCGTAGCGGATGAGGCCTGGGACGCCTCGACCTTTAAGGATGCGGCGGCTTCGCTTGCCAAGGAAGGCGACGATCAGCTGCTCGAGATCTACGAGCTCGACGACGCAGCCGATGCGAACCGTGCGCTTAAGGCCGGCGAGGTTGCGGGCATCTACACGGTCGATGTCGCGGGCACACCCAAGCTCACACTGCTATCGAGCTACGACAGCTCGCGCGCATCGTCGGTGCTCACCGATCGCAGCATTTTGGAGACGGTGGCAAGCTCGTATACGCAAAATGCCGAGCTCATGCGCCAGATTGCCCAGGACAATCCGGCGGCGCTCGCCGACCCGGAGGCGGTTGCGCGCGCCCTGTCGCTCGAGGGCGGCACCCGCCGCGTAAGCCTGACACGCACCACGCCCGACGGCACGGTCATCTACTACTACGCGCTCTTTGGCCTGGTCGCGATGATGTCTGCCGAGTTTGCCGCCTTGAGCGTCGTCGACCTGCAGCCCAATCTGTCCGGCCTTGGTGCACGTCGCTGCGTGGGCGGTCTTTCCAAGACAGCGTCGCTGGCCGGCATCTTTGTCGGCTCGTGGCTGGTCTCCTTTGCCTCGATGACGATCGCGATCGGCTACGTGCGCCTGGTCGTGAGCGTCGACTTTGGCGGGCGCGAGGGGCTGTGTCTGGTGGGCGGTGCCGCTTCCGCGCTTGCCGCCACGGGCCTGGGGCTCTTTGTGGGCACGCTTCCCGTTAAGGGCGGCAAGGCGTCCAAGTCCGGCATCCTCACGGGCTTTGCTACCACGTGCGCCTTGTTCGCCGGCCTCTACGGCGAGCCGGCGATGGCGCTTGCCGACGACGTCGCCCGCGCCTGTCCGGCCGAGTGCTGGCTCAACCCCGTCAAGCTTATCTGCGACATGTTCAACCGCCTGTATTTCTTTGAGGACCTGGGTCCCTTTGTCATCCGTGCGGGCGCGCTGGTCCTTATGGCGCTGCTGTTCGTTGCCGCCGCTACGCTGATCTTTGGAAGGAGCCGCTATGAGCACCTTTAAGACCGCGCTTCGCATGGCGCTGGCGCACCCGTTCTACCTGATCATCTATACGGTGTTCATCTCGCTCATGGGCGTATTTATCGCGGCATCGGTGAGCTGGAACTCGTCGCAGCTCACCGAGTACAAGCCCTACGATGCCAACGTGATCGTGGTCGACCGCGACGACAGCGACCTTTCGCGTGCGCTTACCAAGCATCTAGGTTCGCGGTTTGACCTGGTCACGGGCGTCGGCGACGACACGTACGACCTTGCGGACGCGCTCTCCAAGAGCAACAGCGCCAAGGGCAGCGCCGACTGCGTGTTCTTTATCCCGGAGGGGTTCGAGGACGACCTGGTCGCGGCTGCCCGCGCGGGGGAGTCCCTGCCCAAGCTCGATGTGACCTACGGTGCCGGCACCATGGCGGCGGCGCTTTCGTCTGCCGAGGCTTCGCGCTGGATCTCGCTCGCGGGCGCTGCAGCCGCACTTGAGCCCACTGCCTCCAACGGCGACGTTGCCAAGGCCGCCGAACATGCCGCTGCAAAGCGCGCGGAGGTCCAGATCGAGCGGGTCAAGGTCGACTCGGCTGCTGCCGCCACGCTCGAGTCGTACTTCAACTTTGGCGCGTACGCGATTATCTCGTCGGTCATCGTGTCGGTGGGCTTGGTGTTTTCGGGCATGAACGAGCCCGAGCGCGTGCGCCGCATGGATGCCGGCCCAATCTCCGATCGCCAGCGTTCGCTTGCCGTGTTTGCGGCCGCCGCCGTGCTCACCGTCTGTATCTGGTTTGTGTCGAGCATGATGGGCGTCGTGGGCTTTGCCAGCGCGGTTGCCGAGGTCGGCGTGGGCCGCGTCTGCCTTGCGCTGGCGGCAACGTTTGCCCTAGCGCTGACGCCACTGGCCGTTGGCTTTACGCTGTCGAGCCTGGGCGCGCGCGAGGAGCTGCTCAACGGTGTGGGCAACCTGCTTGGCATGCTCATGACGTTTTTGGGTGGCGCCTGGATGCCGCTGTCGCTGATGGGCCCGGCCGTGCAGACCGTGGCGCACTTTGTGCCGACATATTGGGTGAACGACGCGATCGGCAAGGCGCTCGCGTCGGACCTGACGTCTGCCATGTTGGGCGACATCGCCTGCGACCTGGGCGTCACCGTGCTCTTTGCCGTGGCCATCGCCGCCGCAGGCCTGGCCCTCTCACGCACCAAATCCCGCGCCTAGCCACCTAGTCATCGGGTACTCATTGGGGACAGACTTAAACGACCAAGAGTGGTCATTGGGGACAGGCTTAAACGACTAGTCATTGGGGACAGTCTTTGCCGAACCGCCGGCTTGCCGGCCGGGTTGCCAAGGACTGTCCTCAGCTGCCGGCAGAAAGGGAACGTCCCCAACTGCCGGGTGGCGAAAGAGTGTCCCTAACAGCTAGTCATTTAAGAACGTCCCCAATGACTAGCCTGAAATAAAATCCAGGCCTCGCTCCAAAATAGTTCGCCATGGTTTACTATTACGCTCATAAAGTAGTACGAGGCTAACAACGGGGGATACCATGGCAACGCAGGAAGCCTATGTCCAGGTTAAGGATCTCAAAAAGCATTACGGCGACGGTGATGCGCGCCTGACGGTACTCGAGGGCATCGACACGTCCATCAACCGCGGCGAGATCTGCGTCATGCTGGGGCCCTCGGGCTCGGGTAAGTCGACCTTTCTCAACCTGATCGGCGGCCTGGAGGATGCCGACGGCGGTTCCATCATGGTGGACGGCTGTGACCTCACGGTGCTCAAGCCTACCGACCTGGGTGAATACCGACGCCGCGAGCTGGGCTTTGTCTTCCAGTTCTACAACCTGGTGCCCGATCTCACCATCAAGGAAAACATCGAGGTCACGGCGCACCTGTCCAAAAACCCGCTCAACATTGACGACCTGCTGCGTTCGCTGGGCCTCTACAAGCACCGCAACAAGTTCCCGCGCCAGGTCTCGGGCGGCCAGCAGCAGCGCTGTGCCATCGGCCGTGCGCTCGTCAAAAACCCGGGCCTGCTGCTGTGCGACGAGCCCACCGGTGCGCTCGACTATAAGACGTCCAAGGAAATCTTGCAGCTCATGGAGGATGTCAACCGCACCTACGGCTGCACCATCATCATTGTCACCCACAATGTCGCCATCGCGCGCATGGCCAATCGCGTGCTGCGCCTGCGCGACGGGCGCATCGTCGAGGATGAGCTCAACGAGTCGCCCGTCGCGGCCGCCGAGCTCGATTGGTAGGCGGCGCCATGACACCTCTCGCAAAACGTCTCCCGCGCGAGCTGCGTCGCAATATCGGCAAGTACCTGGGCATCTTTTTGCTTATGTGCGGAAGCATCGCCCTTACCTCGGGCTTTTTGCTCGCAGCGCATTCCATCGGCTGCCTTATCGACGACATGCGCGATGCGTACACGATTGAGGACGGCCGCGTGACCACCTCCTTCGAGGCCACCAAAGACATGCTCAAGGCTGCCGAGGACGCGGCCGGCGATGTTGGCGGCGTCACGCTCTACAAGAATTTCTCCATCGACGCCATCATCAAAAAGACCGCCGGCGACGACGGCACCAAGCGCACGCTGCGCACCTATGCGCACCGCACCAAGGTCGATATCGCGTCCTACTGTGAGGGCAAGGAGCCCAAAACGGACGATGAGGTGGCAATCGACCGTGTCTTCGCCACCAACAATGACCTCGCCGTGGGCGATAAGGTCGAGCTTGAGGGCCGCACCTACACCATCTGCGGCATCATGACCCAGCCCGATAGCCAGGCGCTGTTCCTCAACAATTCGGACTTTACGGTGAACACCATCACCTATGGTGTTGCCGAGGTCACCGACGCCGGCTTTGCCGCGCTCGAGGATGCCGGCGGCGCGCCTGACTACACCTACTCCTTCACCTTTGCCGATCGCAATCTCTCCACTGCAGACCGCATCGATGCCGAGCAGGATATGGTCGAGGCGCTGACCGATGCCGATGCGTGCGTCGACGACCTGATCGATGCCGATTCCAACCAGGGCATTGGCTATGCGCGCGACGACGTGGACGGCGACTCCACGATGTGGATGACGCTGCTCGACATCATCATCGTGATCATGGCGTTTGTCTTTGTGGTGCTCACCGACGCCACCATCGAGGAGGAGAGCGCCATTATCGGCACGCTGCTCGCCAGCGGCTACCGCCGCCGCGAGATCGTGCTGCACTACCTGGCACTTCCCGCCATCGTGGGCGTGGTCGCGGCGCTTTTGGGCACTGCGCTCGGCGTTGTGTTCTTTACCGAGCCCATGCGCAGTCTCTACTACGGCTCGTACAGCCTGCCGCCCTTCCAGGTGTACTGGAGCTGGGAGATCTTTGTGAAGTGCGCCGTGGTTCCCGCCGCCGCGCTCGTCCTCATCACGCTGGTGGGTCTGCTTCGCAAGATGGGCAAGACGCCGTTGCAGTTCCTTCGTCACGAGTCGAGCGGCAAATCGGGCACCAAGCGCGGCCTGCGGCTGCCGGAGCGCATGGGCTTTGTCTCGCGCTTCCGCTTGCGTATCTTCCTGCGCAATCTGGGCAACTTCGCCACACTCTTCGTGGGCATTGCATTTGCGTCGCTACTGCTGCTCTTTGGCCTGGCGATTCTGCCCACGATGACGCACTATGCGGACAACCTCGAGACAAGCCTGGTCGCCGAGCACCAGTACACGCTCAAGGCGCCGTTGGAGCTCGAGGGCACTGCCGAGGAGCGCGAGCAGTGGTCGGCACTCGAGCGCTTGCAGTCGGTTGACGGCGCGCTGCTTTCCGCCACTCAGGATGCCGATGACGAGCTTGACGACGCGGCCGATGCGGCGCGGGCGGCAGCCGATGCCGCGACCGCATCTCCGTCTGCCGAGAGCCTGGCCGCGGCGCAGGACGCGCTCGCCAAGGTCCAGGACAAGAAGAATGCGCTCTACGCGCGCCTTGACGATCTTGCCGATGCCCTCGGCTGCAACCGCGACGAGGCTATCGACCTGATCGATAAGGCCTCTAAGATTGACACCGACAACGACGATATCCGCCCGGTCAATACGATCGACAATGGTGCAGGCGCAATTGCGCAAGCCGAGAAATACGCCGTCTACCAGCTGCAATACGACCGCGGCGATGGAAATGGCGAGGAGACGATTTCCGTCTACGGCATTTCATCCGATTCACGCTATTGGAAAGACCTCAACGTCGGCGACGGCCGTGTCGTCTTTGGCGGCGGCCTACTCGACAAGTTCGGCTGGAGCGAGGGCCAGAAGGTCACGCTCAGCGACAAGTACGAGGGCGAGCATTATTCCTTTGAGTACGCGGGCAAGGACTGTGCCTGGGGCTCCAAGTCGGATATGAATGTCTATATGAGCATCGACGACTTTAACGAGCTGTTCGACAACGACGCCACCTACTTTAACGGCTATGCGAGCAACAAGAAGCTCGACCTCGATGCTCGTTACTTTGCCGGCGACACCACGCCCGACGACATGCGCGCCGTGGGCGACCAGTTCATCGGCATGATGAGCAAAATGATCGGCATGATGGTTGGGCTTGCGGTGTTCATCTTCTTGCTGTTTATGTACCTGCTGACCAAGGCTGTGATCGACCACAGCGCCCGTTCGATCAGCTACATGAAAGTCTTTGGCTATCGCGATAGCGAGATTTCGCATCTGTACATCCGCTCGATCACATTGTGCGTGGCAGCGTCACTCGTGCTGAGCCTGCCGGTCATTATTGGCTCGCTCACGGCCATCTTCCGCTCGATGTTGCTCGCCTACAACGGCAATATCGAGATCTACGTGCCCGCTTGGTCCATGGCGGCGTGCGCAGGAATCGGCTTTGCGACCTACCTGGTCGTGGCACTGCTGCACACGCGCTCCATCAAGCGCGTCAGCTTGGCCGAAGCCCTCAAAGTGCAGGAGTAGCCATCGGGGACAGTCCTTGCCATTCGTCGGCTCGCCGGCCGGCTGGCAAGGACTGTCCCTAACTGCCGGGCGGCGAAAGAGTGTCCCTTGCGACTGGTCATTTAAGAACGTCCCCAATGACTAGGTTCCGTACTTGACTTTAACTCTGCTTTAACTGGTACCATCCTCTATGTCTGTAACGCCATATAGACCGAGGGGATAGATCTATGACCGCAACTGCACCCGCAGCACCCGCTAAGGTGTACTTCACCAACCTGCGCACGCATGCTCGCGAGAGCCAGCTCGACAAGCTCAAGCGCCTCATCCGTCACGCCGGAATTGAGCAGATCGACTTTGAGAACAAGTTCGTC
>DBEWTR010000127.1:0-3985 GCA_048205775.1 Collinsella sp.
CAGTCCTGCTCGCACGGAGAGCACATTAAGTGCTCTCCGGCTCGTGCGGAACTCGCGATCGACTTCGCATGCCGCCGGGCAGCCGGGGCCGACGCGGGGTTCAAAGGTTTTCAAAAAAGCGGTCGGCGCGCCGTGCGCCGACCGCCGATATATGGGGTCTGATATTTTCTAACAGGTAGGGCCTCTTACTCGTCAAGGAGATCTTCCGGCATGTCGTTGCCGTCGCCTAGATCGACAGGGGTTTCTTCGGGGGCGGAGCCGTTTTCTATGGCTTCGCCTTCGGGCCTCTCTTTGGCGGCCGTCATGCGGGCCACGGCGCAGATGCGGTCGTTGTCGTCGACGGTCATCATCTTGACGCCCTGGGTGGCGCGGCCGGTCTGGCTGATCTCGTCGGTCTTGACGCGAATGACCGTCGCGCCCTCCGTCACGATGAACAGCTCGTGCTGCGGGCCCACCGTCTTCATGGCCGCGAGGTTACCCTTACGCTCGGTCATTTGAATGGTGCAGACGCCCTGACCGCCGCGATTCTGCTCCGGGTAGTCCGCGACCGGCGTGCGCTTGCCGTAGCCGCGCTCGGTGATGACGAATAGATCGCCGTTGCCGTTAGTGACTTCCATGCCCAGAACGCTCACGCCGTCCTTCAGACCGATACCGCGAACGCCGCTGGTATCGCGGCCGGTGGCGCGCACCTGCTCCTCGGAGAACATGATCGCCTTGCCCGCGGTGGTGGCCAGGATAATCTTGTCGCCCTCGCGCACGCGGCGCACGTTCAGCAGCGCGTCGTCGTCACGCAGGTTGATAGCGATCAGGCCATCACGGCGGCTACGATCGTAAGCGCTCATCACGGTCTTCTTGACCATGCCACTCTTGGTGGCAAACATCAGGTACTCGTCGGCCGGGAACTCGCGGCAGCTGATGACGCTCGCGATCTTCTCGCCCTCCTCGAAGGGCAACAGGTTGACGATCGCGGTACCGCGCGCCTGGCGCGTACCCACCGGCAGCTCGTGCACCTTCAGGCGATAGACCTTGCCCTTGCTCGAGAAGAACAGCACGTACTCGTGCGTGGACGCGATGAACATCTCGTCGATGACGTCGTCCTCTTTGAGGTTGACGCCCGACACGCCCTTGCCGCCGCGCTTCTGGGCGCGGTAGGCGGCCACCGGGATACGCTTAACGTAGCCGGTGTGGGTGATGGTCACGACCATGTCCTCGTCGGCGATGAGGTCCTCGACATCCAGGTCCTTCTCAACCTGGCTGATCTCGGTGCGGCGCTTGTCGCCAAACTTCTTGGAGATCTCGCGCATCTCTTCCTTGATGACGCCCAGGATCTTCTCCTCATGCGCCAGCAGGTCCTCGTAGTAGGCGATGGCGCGGCGCAGGCCGTCCAACTCTTCTTGGATCTTGTCGCGCTCCAGGCCGGTCAGGCGGCGCAACTTCATCTCGAGGATGGCCGTGGTCTGCTCGGGCGTAAAGCCAAAGCGCTCGATCAAGCGGCTGCTGGCCTCGGAGTCGGTCTGCGAGGAGCGGATGATGCTAATGACCTCGTCGATATGGTCGAGGGCCATCAGATAACCCTCGAGGATATGCGCGCGGGCCTGGGCCTTTTTAAGGTCGAAGCGGGTGCGGCGAGTGACGACGTCGACCTGGTGGTCGATGTAGTGCCGCAGCATCTCGCGCAGGCTCAGGCATTTGGGAACGCCGTTGACGAGCGCCAGGTTGTTGGCGCCAAAGGTCGTCTGCAGCGAGGTGTACTTATACAGGTTGTTGAGCACGACCTGCGGAATGACGCCCTTCTTGAGCTCGATGACCAGACGGATACCCTTCTGGTTGGACTCATCGCGCATATCCGAGATGCCCTCGATGCGCTTGTCGTTGACGAGCTGGGCAATCTTCTCCTGCAGGGTGCCCTTGTTGACCATGTAGGGAATCTCGGTAAAGACCAAGCGGCTGCGGCCGGTCTTGGTGGACTCCACATGCGCCTTGGCGCGCACGGTAATGGAGCCGCGGCCGGTCTCGTAACTCTGCTTAATGCCGGCGCTGCCCATGATGATGGCGCCGGTGGGGAAGTCCGGACCGGGCATGATCTGCATGAGCTCGTCGACGGTGGCGTCGGGGTTGTCGATCAGGTAGCAAGTGGCCTCGATCGCCTCGGTGAGGTTATGTGGGGCGATGTTGGTGGCCATGCCGACGGCGATGCCCTGGCTGCCGTTGACCAGCAGGTTGGGGAAGCGCGCAGGCAGCGCCACGGGCTCGGCGAGCGATTCGTCGTAGTTTGGTTGCCAGTCGACGGTATCCTTCTGCAAGTCACGCAGCAGTTCCATGGCGGGCTTTGCCAGACGGCTCTCGGTGTAACGCATGGCCGCCGCGCCGTCGCCGTCGATGTTGCCGAAGTTGCCGTGACCGTCGATGAGCGGTGTGCGCATGGAAAACCACTGCGCCAGGCGGACCATGGCCTCATAGACCGCGGAGTCGCCATGCGGGTGGTACTTACCGATAACTTCGCCGACCGTCCAGGCCGACTTCTTGTGCGGGCGGTTGGGGTAGATGCCGCTCTCGTTCATCGCGTACAGGATGCGGCGGTGCACCGGCTTTAAGCCGTCACGCACGTCCGGCAGGGCGCGCGCTGTGATAACCGACATCGAATACTCGATGAACGACTGCTTCATCTCGCGACCGAACTCCGAAATCTGGAGCTGACCGCCGTTGATATCCTCGCCGGCCGAGGCGCCACGGTCGACTTCGCCAAAACTCTCCTCGAGCTCGCCGTCGTCATCCTCTTCCTCGTCATCATCGACATCGGGGTTATAGGCGTCCGGGTCGCCGTCCTCGCCCTGCTCAGCACGGGCAAGCAGGCGCTTCAGATCATCGGGCATACCGGCGTCGCCGGCGTCGTCCATACCCTCGTTGTTGTTGATATCGTCTGCCACGTTACCTCCTCTTAAGCGTCAAGGAAACGCGCGTCATGCGCATGTTTTTCAATGTACTCGCGGCGATAGCCGACCTCGGAACCCATCAGCTCGCGCACGGCACGGTCCGCCACCACGGCGTCCTCGATCGACACACGCTGCAGGATGCGGGTCTTGGGGTCCATCGTCGTCGAGGCGAGCTGCTTGGGGTCCATCTCGCCCAGGCCCTTGTAGCGCTGGACGGTATAGCCCTTGCGCTTTTTGGTGATCTTGCCGTCCTTGGCCTTGCCGTCCTCGTCGTTATCGTCGGGGTTCAGGCCCAGACTCTGGATGGTGTCGCGTAGGATCTCGTCTTCGGGCTGGCGGCCGTTGGGATACACGTAGTGGATCTTGTTGCGCACCTTAATGCCAAAGATGGGCGGGCAGGCAACATAGACGTAGCCGGCATCGATCAGCGGACGCATGTACTTGTAGAAGAACGTCAGCAGCAGGATGCGGATATGCGCACCGTCGACGTCTGCATCGGTCATGATGATGATCTTGTGGTAGCGCGCCTTGGTGATATCGAAGTCGCCGCCGTCGCCGGCACTCGTCGTGACGCCGCAGCCGATCGCGGTAATCAGCGACTGGATGGTGTCACTCGAGAACGCGCGATGGTCACCAACGCGTTCGACGTTCAAAATCTTGCCGCGCAGGGGCAGAATCGCCTGGATGTCTCGGCGACGGCCGTCCTTGGCCGAACCGCCTGCCGAGTCGCCCTCTACGATGAAGAGCTCGGTCAGCTCGGCATCGCGCACCGAGCAGTCAGCGAGCTTACCGGGCAGGGACGCCGTCTCGAGCAGGCTCTTGCGGCGGGTCGCCTCGCGCGCCTTGCGGGCGGCGTTGCGCGCCTTGCAGGCCTGTTGCGCCTTCTTGACGATCTCGCGAGCGGGCTTGGGATGCTCCTCCAAGTAATCGGCGAGGCCGTCGGTCACGATCTTGAGCGTCAGCGCTCGCATATAGGAGCTACCGAGCTTGGCCTTGGTCTGGCCCTCAAACTGCGGGTCGGGCAGCTTGACCGAGATAACGGCCGAAAGGCC
>DBEWTR010000142.1:0-1931 GCA_048205775.1 Collinsella sp.
CTTCGGCAGGCGCCTCACCCTGGGCATTGAGCATCGCCTTGGTAAAGGTAAACGTGTGCGGATAGGGCACGCCATGCTTCTCGCACAGCTCGTAGAAGATCTCCTTCTTCTGGCACTGCTCGAGCATGCTGTAGGGCGCGTAGGGAGCGACGATGTTATCCGCCAGCTCATGAGCATCCTTGGCTTGAGCCACGAGAGCGACATAGTTGTCGCCGCAGCCCACAAGGACAATAGTCTTGTCGGCATGCGCTTGGGCAATGCCGTTGACGGTTTTGAGCATCACGGGCATAGTGTCGATATCCACGTTGGGCGTGTAGTCGATAATCTGGCTGCGGTACGCGGGACCCGTCTGATACTTGCCAAAGACCAGACTCTTGACCTGGTACTCCTCGTAGAAGGCGCGCGCCACCGAATAGGCGTTGATGTCGCCACCGAGCAGCACGGGAATGAACTCGCGCTCTGTAAATTGCAATGCCATGGAAACTTCCTATCATGAACTGCCCACACAACGGGCGGTCTTTGCGCAGCTGATTTATTCTAGCGTGCCAAGCCGCCGGCGCCCAAAGCTCCACCGTATCTATGGCAATCGACGTAATCGTCCAGCACGAAGGCCAGCACGAAGACGGCGCTCACCGTTGTATGACAACGGGCAATGAACCTACCATTGTTGTAGGATTCAGTGTATTGACATCCTCGAGCGAAAGGCGCGCACGTGCCCCAAGACCATCCGACCGATAATCCCATCCTCAATGCCGCGAGGCGCGAGCTGGCGAAACGTGCGAAAGCGACCGCTCCCCTGTGCACGGCAAACGACGCCTACAACGGACCCGCCCACATCGTCTCGATCAACACGTCGGTACACAAGGGCACTCGCAAGTCGCCCGTCGCCGATGGACGCGACACCGTTATAGAGCAATTTGGCCTCGCCACCGATGCGCACGCCGGACATTGGCACCGTCAGGTTTCCTTTTTAGCCGCGGAGTCCATCCAGACGGCGCAGGCACGCGGGCTCGACGTACACGAGGGTGACTTTGGGGAGAACTTCACAACCCGGGGCATCAACCTGCTCTCGCTCCCTTTGGGCACACAGCTCAAGCTTGGAAGCGACGTGCTCGTCGAAATCAGCCAAATCGGCAAGGTCTGCCACACCCGTTGCGCCATCTACTATCTCGCCGGCGACTGCATCTTTCCCCACGAGGGCGTTTTCGGCGTGGTACTAAAGGGCGGAGAGGTCAACGCCGGTGACGAAATCCAGGTAGTCAAGCTCGGCGACGGCACCTGTTCGTTCACCCCCGCCGAGGCCCTCGAAGAGATTGAGCAGGCTCGTCAGGAGGGCACGCTGTAGTTGTAAAACCCCACGTTGAGATGGCTTTTACAGACCAAAACTCCTCTTAAACAGGGCTCTGTAACGTTAAAGTTGAACTCTATGGTTTCTCAACAATTCATCATAACTGCAGGTCAAAGCCAAAGCCTCAAGTTCAACTTGACCCTTTGGGACCTTTAAGGTTCAAGTTGAGGTCGAAAGCAGTAGTAGAATACCGTTCGAACCATAACCTACGATTGATTGCAGAGGGACTGGATGCAGCATTCGAATCATCGCACCGCAGCGCTCATTGCGTCGAAGCCGGCTCGTATCATCACGAGCGCCGCGCTCGCCGTTGCGCTGACGGCCACGCCGATGCTCTCCCCCGTTGCGGCGTATGCCGCCTCGCAGGCAACGCAGGACCAGCTTTCCGCAGCCCAGCAGAAGATCGAAGCCGCCACGAGCGCCTACAATGACGCCCGCACCAAACTCGATGACCTGCAAAAGCAGATTGACTCCAATGAGGCAAGCATCGAGGAAATCGAGGCCAAGCTTCCCGAGCAGCAGGCCAAGGCAAGCTCCGCCATGCGCGATCTGTACAAGTATCAGAAGGGCACCAATCCCATCG
>DBEWTR010000145.1:0-2048 GCA_048205775.1 Collinsella sp.
CGCGGCGACAGCGCCCTCGTTGGTCTCACGGCCAGCCTTCTTGGCAGCCTTGGCAAGGCCGTTCTTACGCAGAACGTCGACAGCGGCGTCCATGTCGCCGTCAGCCTCGACGAGAGCCTTCTTGCACTCCATCATCGGGGAGTCGGTCATCTCGCGGAGCTGCTTGACCATAGCGGCGGTAATCTGGGCCATTGTGGTTCCTTTCAAAGAGATGAAAAAGAATTAACTAAGACTGATTTACTCGGCCTTGGGCTCAGCGGCCATCTCGGCCTCGGAGACCTGCTCCTTGCCGGAGCCAGCGAGGCAGGCGTCAGCCATGAGCTCGCACATAAGGGTGACAGCGGAGATAGCGTCATCGTTGCAGGGGATGCCGTACTCGACCTCGTCGGGATCGGAGTTGGTGTCGATCAGGGCGACGACGGGGATGTTCAGGCGCTGGGCCTCCTTGATGGCGTTCTCCTCGCGCTTGGTGTCGATGACGAAGAGAGCCTGGGGCAGACCCTTCATGTCGCGGGCGCCACCGAGGTTGGTCTGGAGCTTAGTGAGCTCCTTGCCGAGAACAGCCTGCTCCTTCTTGGGCAGAACAGCCATGCGGCCGTCCTCGACCATGGCCTCGAGCTCCTCCATGCGGTTGATGCGGGAGCGGATGGTGACGAAGTTGGTCAGCATACCGCCGAGCCAACGCTGGTTGATGTAAGGCATGTTGGCGCGCTCAGCAGCGTTCTTGACGGCCTCCTGAGCCTGCTTCTTGGTGCCAACGAACAGCACGTTGCCACCCTTGGCGACGTTCTTGACGAAGGTGTAGGCCTGGTCGGCGTCGAGGATGGTCTGCTTGAGGTCAAGGATATAGATGCCGTTGCGCTCACCGAAGATGAACGGCTTCATCTTGGGGTTCCAGCGACGGGTCTGATGACCGAAGTGGCAGCCGGCCTCGAGCAGGGTGCGGATATTAATCTTGGTAGCCATGTTAAACCTCCTGTGGTTTGCCTCCGCGCGGGGTCATCCTCCAAAACCAACCCGGACATGTGCTACCAAAGCCCGGGCACCACGGTATGAAGTAGCCGCGCGTGCGTGATAAAAACATGTTGCCGTGAAGCAACCCGATGAATGATAGCAGGAATGCCTCTTCCTGCCAACCCGCAATCAAAACCACACACCTGAGTGCGGCGCGGGACGTCCCAGCCACTATTCGCCGCGGGGATGGGCTTGAGCCACAGCCCGCTTAAGCCGATCGGGTGTGAGATGCGTGTAGATCTGCGTCGTGGACAGGCTCGCATGACCTAACAGCTCTTGAACCGAGCGCAGGTCCGCACCGCCCTCGAGCAAGTCGGTCGCAAAGGTATGGCGCATCGCATGCGGGGCGATGTCGGCCGGAATGCCGGCGAGCGTCGCCAGCGTATGGAACCGCCGCCGGAGCATGGCGGCGCTCATGCGATTGCCGCGCGCCGATATAAGCAGCGGATGCGGCCCGGTAGCGAGGTCGCGGCGCTTTGCCCGAGCGAGCAACTCCGGCCTCCCCTCTTCAATATAGAGACGCGTCACATCGAGCGCACGACGATACAGAGGAACGATGCGCTCCTTGCTTCCCTTGCCCCACAGGCGCAGCGTGCGCTCGGACCATGAGATGGATTCCACATTGAGCGCCGCAAGCTCTGAGATGCGGGCACCCGAGGCATAGAGCAACTCGAGCATCGCCGCATCGCGCAGTCCCGCGGGTGTTGAGGTATCAGGCGTCTTGAGCAGCGCCTCGACCTGCTGGGTCGTAAGGACGCCCGGCAGGTCACGCGGCAGCTTGGGCGACGCGATCGCCGAGACCGCATCGCCCTCGACAATCCCCTCGGCAGCCATCCAGCGATAGAGAGATCGAATAGCCGACAGGTGCGCCGCAAGCGTTCGGGGAGCCACCTGCTCACGCGAAAGCTCGGCAAGATAGCGACGAATGGTGCGCACGTCGGCAGCGAAAGCATCGATATCCTCGCGCTCGCACCAGGCAGCGAAGCGCTCCAGCCTCGAGCCATAGGCCGTCATCGTATTGGGAGAAAGTCCCT
>DBEWTR010000147.1:0-2246 GCA_048205775.1 Collinsella sp.
GATCTTGGCGGCGTCGGTGGAACCCTTGACGGTGGCACGGAAGTCCTCGTCCATGAGCGCCTCGGCGACCTTGGACAGGATCTTAAGGTGCGTGGTGCCGGCCTGGGCACCCGGGATGAGCAGCGCGATGGCCACGTTGACGGGAGCGCCGTCCATGGTGTCCCAACCGGTCACACCGGACTCGTCCTTGACGACGATGACGGCAGCCTCGGTAATGGCGTCGGACTTGGCATGCGGGATGGCGAAGCCCTCCATCATGCCCGTGGTGCCCTCGGCCTCGCGGGCCAGGAAGGCGTTCATCACGGCGTCGGCGTCGCTGGCGATACCGGCCTTGACAGCCTGGTTGGAAACGAAGCTCAGAGCCTCGTCACGAGAAGCGAAGTCCTCGGCGACAAAGACATTCTCGACCTTCACGAAGTCGGCAGCCTCGGCCTTGGGGGCCTCGACGGCAGCGGCCTTGGGGGCCTCAACGGACTTGGCTACAGGAGCGGCCTTCTGATTCTTCTCGAAGTCGTACTTCTTGAAGGCCACGAACAGGATGCCACCGACCACAGCGCCGATGAGGATCGCGAGGACCCACAGCGGACCGTTCTCGACAACGGGCAGGACCAGGAAGCCGCCGTGAGGCGCCGGATCGTGAACGTTGAAGAAGATGGTCAAGATGGAAGCGATGGAAGAACCGAGCATCATGATGGGCATGACGGGCCAGATGTTCTTGGTCATGAACGGAATGGCGCCCTCGGTGATGTGGGTGCAACCAAGGATGAGGTTGACGATACCGGCGTCATGATCCTCCTGGCTGAAGTACTTCTTGCCGACAACGACGGCGAAGGTGGTGATCAGCGGCGGAACGATGCAAGCGGCGGAGACGGCAGCCATGAAGGTGGTGCCGAAGTTGTAGGTCTCGGTGCCGACGCCAGCTTCGAGAGCGGTACCGAGCAGGAAGGTGCCAGTAGCGTAAGCAGCCTTGTTGACCGGGCCGCCCATATCAAAGGCGCACATGCAGCCGATGGCCAGGCCAAGGATCACCGGACCGGAGTTACCGAGGCTCTGCAGGAAATCCATCATACCCTGGTTAATGGCAGCCATGGGGCCGGAAATACCGAGCATGACCAGGCCGACGATGGCGGTAGAGCACAGCGGATACAGAAAGATTGCCTTCAGGCCATTAAGGCTCGCGGGAATTTTAGAGAAAACCTTCTCGAGCAGCAGGATGACATAGCCGGCGAGGAAGCCGCCGACGATGCCGCCAAGGAAGCCGAAGCCCACGCCGGCGCCACCGGCGTCGATCATGCCGGTCTCGGCGTTAACAGGCAGGCCCTGGATGGCAATCATACCGGCAACGAAACCGGGGACGAGCGCCGGGCGCTTGCCGATGGATTCGGCGATGTAGGCGGAAAGCACCGGAACCATAAGGTTCATGGCGATGCCGCCGATGATCTTGAGCATCGCAGCAAAGCTGTTGTAGTCGGCAGCCGTCGAATCAAAGGACGTGATGCCCCACAGGAACGAAATGGCGGTCAGAACACCACCGGCAACGACGAAGACCAGCATGTGGCTGACGCCGTTCATGAGGTGCTTGTAGATGACGTGGCCGATGGACTCCTTCTCCTCGACCTCGTCCTCGACATCGGCGGCAGCGGCAACCGTGTCGTCGCCCTTGGCGGCGAGCGCGCGGTCGATCAGCTTACCAGCAGCCTCGACAGACAGGGCCTTGGAAACACCAACGGAAACCATGGGCTTACCGGCGAAACGCTCAGCCTGGACATCCTTATCGGCTGCGACGACGACGGCCTTGGCACCGGCGATCTCGCTCTTGGTGAGCTCGTTCTCGACGCCGACCTGGCCATGAGTCTCGACCTTAATGGTCAGACCTCGCTCGGCAGCAGCCTTCTCCAGCGCCTCCTTCGCCATGAAGGTGTGCGCAATGCCGGTCGGGCAACCGGTCGCGGCGATGATGTCAAACTTAGCCATGTGTCCCTCCTTCTTGAGTACAGCGCCCGCGGGCGCTCCCCTACACGCGCTTCGATGCGCGTTTTTCCACACTTGAAAGATACCAACCTACCGTCCGCGTGAGAAGAGACAAGGCGCAATTCTCCGGTGAAAGGTTCTTTCATAACCGTAAACGGCAAGTGAAAGTTTACCATCAACACTTGAAACGGCAAGGTGTATCTTGTAATTGAAAATGCCCGTATACTATGGCATTGCAAATCAAGCTAGATTTTCATGCCAACCAGGAGCCATCC
>DBEWTR010000149.1:0-3906 GCA_048205775.1 Collinsella sp.
CGAGAGCTCGACTGCCCGACGTTCACCCTTGTCGCCATTGGAGGGCTCGATTGGAATCGCGAGCTGAGCCCCTGGGAATGTGAGGGAACTATACGAGATGCCGAGCCCTTTGGTGGACAGGCTGCTGGTTTTCTTGACGAGTTGTTGAAGCAGATAATCCCCCAGGCCGAATCATCGCTCCCGCAACCGCCCGCCTGGCGCGGCGTTGCCGGCTACTCGTTGGCGGGTCTTTTTGCACTGTGGGCACTTTGGCAAACAGATGTCTTTGAGCGCACAGCGAGTGCATCGGGGTCGCTGTGGTTCCCTGGCTTTATCGACTACGCGCGCGAGCGCACGATGACAGCTACGCCCGACGCCGCCTATCTGTCGCTCGGTAAAAAGGAAACCAAGACGCCCAACCGCATGATGCGGCACGTACTCGACGATACGCGCGCGATGGAAGAGCTGTTTATCGAGCGCGACATCCCAACAACGCTGGAGCTCAACCCCGGCAATCATTTTGCCCAAACTGACCTGCGCATGGCGCGCGGCATCCACTGGATACTGACGCATTAAAAATGGCGTCCACGCGTACATACGCATGGACGCCATTTTTAATTTGGCTGAACGCAGCTACTATTCGACAGTCTCCTCGAGTTCAGATACGGTGGGCGTCGAGAACTGGGGCATGGATGTCCTTTCATGATGGAAGGGCGATCAGGCATATCGGATAACCTGCCCGAACGATACGATCCGAACCATTGTACGCGATACGCCATGTCTCGCACGCGCCGTCACCTGCAAACGGTAGCGTTACTTCCAAACGCGCTCGGCAATGCGCTTGACCAGCGCGATCTTTGCCCATTGCTCGTCCTCGGTCAGCTTGTTGCCAATCTCACAGCTGGCAAAGCCGCACTGGGGCGACAGATACAAGTTCTCGAGCGGAACATACTTTGCAGCCTCGTGAATACGCTCGACGATGGCGTCCTCGTCCTCAAGCTCAGCGGCCTTGGTGGTCACCAGGCCCAACACGACCTTCTTGCCGGGAGCAACGTACTTGAGCGGCTCAAAGCCACCGGCGCGCGGCGTATCGAACTCCAGGTAAAATGCGTCGACATCCTCGCGAGCGAACAGGTACGGCGCGATGGGGTCATAGCCGCCCTCGAAGGCATAGGTAGAGTGGTAGTTACCACGGCACACGTGCGTGTTAATGACCAGGTCGTCGGGCTTGCCCTCGATGGCAGCGTTGTTGAGCGCCACGCCCAGCTCGCTTACCTTTTGCAGGTCGACCGGGCTCATGCCGGTTTTGGCGACAAAATCGGTATCGCAATAGATGCCCCAGGTGCAGTCATCAAACTGGATGTTGCGGCAGCCTGCTGCGTACAGGTCGGCGATCACCGTGCGATAAGCGGCTGCAATGGCGTCGGCAAGTTCCTCATCGGTCTTATAGACGGCACGCAGGCTCTCCTGCTGGCCATCGCAGCGATCGAGCGTGACTTCGGAGAACGTCTGAATCGGCGCCGGGATGGTCTGGCGTGCAACGTAGCCCTCGCCCTCGAGTGCTTTGACAAACTTAAAGTGCTCGACGAAGGGGTGGTTCTCGCCGCTGATGGAGCCGGTCACCACGGCGGTATCGGCCGTGGTCTCCTCGTCGTGGAACATATAACCCGTACGCGAGGTACGGCGTTCAATTCCGTTGAGTCCCCACATAAAATCGAGGTGCCAGTAGCTGCGGCGGAACTCGCCATCGGTGATAACCTGCAGGCCGGCAGCCTTCTGCTTGGCTACCAAATCGCGAATGGCCTCGTCCTCGACGACCTTAAGGCCGGCGGCGTCGAGTGTGCCCGCGGCATAGGCGGCACGTGCATCCTTAACAGCCTGGGGACGAAGAAAGCTGCCGACGATATCGGCGCGAAACGGCGCGTTCGGTTGAATCGAAGTGCTCATAGATATCTCCCTTTGCATTGGTTGCTTTACTGGGACAGAGTATGAGCGTTCATATGGCCATCGTAAAATATACGTTCATAACAGTTTGATATAGATGTTTCCTATATCAGTCTGGACTGCCATAAAGAGACTTGAACCGCGCGGAACACGGCAACCTAGATGTGCTGACGAATCGCGTCGATATAGGCCTGCCCATACCGCGTGAGCGTCGTATTTTTGCGCGTGATGATGCCAATCTCCATGTACTCGTCCACATCGAGCGGAATGGAGATAATACCGGGGCCGTTAAGTTCATGACTGATCACGCCCGAACACACCGTGTAGCCGTTGAGGCCCATAGCTAGGTTGAACAGCGTCGCACGGTCGCGCACGCGGATATTCTTGCGACGCTCGAACGTCGAGGTCAGCTCCTCGGAATAGTAAAACGAGTTGTAGCTGCCCTGCTCGTAGGACAGGAACGGGTAGTCTTCCAGATCCTCGAGCGTCACGCTGGAGCGGTCCGCCAGCGGATGGTCGGCGCAGACGAAGACATGCGGCGTGGCGCAGAAGAGCCCTTCGAACACGAGCTCGTTGGCCACCAGCATGCGCTCGATGACCTCGCGGTTGTGCTCGGACAGATATAGGATGCCCAGCTCGCTTTTCATGTGCGCGACATCCTCGATAATCTCGTGGGTCTGTTCCTCGCGCAGGGTAAAGTCGTAGCGCGCGGCATCGAACTCGCGGATCACGTCGACAAACGCGTTGACGGCAAAGGAATAATGCTGGCAGCTCACACTAAAGTGCGGCACCTGCTCGGATGCGCCCTTGTACTTGCCCTCGAGCAGGTCGGCCTGGTCGAGTACCTGGCGCGCATAGCCCAAGAAGGTCTCGCCTTCCTCGGACACAATGACGCCCTTGTTGGTGCGCTCAAAGATGTGCACACCCATCTCGTTTTCGAGATCGCGGATCGACGCGGTAATCGAAGGCTGCGACACAAAGAGCCGGCGCGAGGCCTCGGTGATGCTGCCGCATTCGGCAACCTTAACAACATACCTGAGCTGCTGAAGCTTCATGACTTTCTCCCTAGACGTTCGTGGCGGCAAGACCCGCCGCGTCCACCTGGCGCATAAACGACGGCATCTTCCCCGTCGCGGCGCAGGCGGCAATCTGATGCAGAGCCTCGGCGACCGCATCATCTGCCGCAGCACCGATATGCCAGCGCGCCGCCGCCGTAACGACCTCGTTGGCATTAGCGACTGCAACGGAGTTGGGAACGGCATCGATCATGGGCAAATCGTTATCGGAATCGCCAAATACGGCCACCTCGTCGGGCGTCATGCCCAAAGCGCGCGCCAGCTCCAGCGCAGCGCAGCCCTTGTCCCAACCAGCCGGAAGGATGTCAAACAGGCGCACTCGGTTGTTGGGAAACACAAGCGAGAGTTCCGGAACCTCAACGGCAACGCGCTCGCGAAGCTCCGCGAGCCCCTCGCGCGAACGGGCACTCCAAATATTCGCCTTAAACACCGGTGCGTTATCGACGACGGGACGGCATGGGGCCTCTTCGCCTTTGAGCCACGCGTTGCCGCCCGACCCCATAGCGCGACGCACACGCTCGGGATCGCTCGTCACGCAGTAGGCATCGTTGCCCCAAAAGCCATCGCCCAGGCTGTAGACTTTTAGAAATGTATCGTCGGTCTCTTGCTCCAGATAGTCGGCCAAACGCATCAGAGCATCGTTGTCGATTGCGCGCGAGGCGACTACTTCACCGTCGACAAACATCACCTGGCCGTTACAGAACGCACCGGTCGAAAAACACTCGGAACGGTTTTTGAACATCCAGCCCATCGCGGACGGCTGACGACCCGAAACCGGGCCAAAGTGCAGACCCGCCGCCTGCATGGCATGAATGCCTTCGATGGCATAGTCGCTGGCGCCGTCATGCCCGGCTGGAATCAGCGTATCGTCCATATCGGTCAGCACAAGTTTGATCATAGAGTCCCC
>DBEWTR010000162.1:0-5916 GCA_048205775.1 Collinsella sp.
GCCCTTTTGCGTGCTACCATATCGACAGTAATAATCGATGGCCTAGATGGTGGTGCGGAGACGCACGAATGCGCGGTTTTCCTGCGTGTTTGGGAGAATCGGGGTGCAAGTCCCCGGCTGTACCAGTAACCGTAATTCCTCTTGGCCCGGGATGGTCACGTCGCAGATCGGACGGCGCGCCCGGGTCGGTAAGGTTAAGTCGGATCGCCTCCCAGCTTGCACGCGACCGTGGCGCATGCCGCCGGTACGCGTTGGGCTCTGGAGGGAAGGGGGACCCCGATGGGGGTACTCGAGCGCAATGTGCGCGATGACGTGGGGCAGCCGCTGGGCAATGTCCCAAGTTCAGACAATAGGAGACAAATGGATATGTTTGAGGACGAGTGCCAGCGCGCCTCGTGGCGTCGTCATGGAGCGATTGCCCGTGGCGTAGCCAAGCGCGGTCTGGTGGCGTTCCTGGCTTTTGCCATGGCTTTTGGCGCCACGCCGGCGCAACTTTGGGCCGAGGGTGCCGATGGCATTGCCGAGGCTGTGGCCCAGGCTGCGACGGGCAGCGAGGGCGCGGCGGCCGACGATGACGCTGCTGCCGGCACCGGCGCGAACAGTGCAGCGGCGAGCGCTGCTGCCGATGACGTCGGCGCAGATCAGGGTGCAAATGCGAGTGCCGCGAATGGCGATGACACCGCCGCAGACAACGCGACTGAGTCCGAGAACTCTTCTGCGACGCCTGCTGCTCCGGAGCAGAAGAACGCCGTTGCCGCCGCGTCCGCCACAACGCTTTCGAGCGAGGCCAAGGTCTTCATCCAGGACACCAAGGATAAGGACAGCTCCTATTCCACGAAGTCGGGCGCGCTCAGCGCGGGCGATACGCTCTGGGCAAATATGTACGATGAGGTCGAGGGCGACTGGTACGGCACTTCGACTGAGTCCGTTGCCAATCCCGGCACCTGGACTTACACCTGGCTCGCCGGCACGATCAGGCACAGCAGCAACGTCGCCGACTACACCGAGGTCGTAGGCCACGAACAATCGCTCACCATCACCGACGCGATGGAAGGCAAATACTTCATCTGCAAGGTAACGGTTGATGGCAAGGATTACTACGGGCCCGCTGCGTACGGCTCGGGCATTAACTCCAAAGACATCCCCGGTCCCGTGCTGGGTGCCGGGCAGATGGAGCTTAACAGCGTCAAGCTGAATAGTGACACGCCGAGCATAGGCGATACCCTGACGGCGACTCCGTACATAAGCTATTATCAGCAAGCCCCCGCCGACGCCAAGGTTACCTACACGTGGTCCGCATCCACCTCGCAGTACTCGGGCTTTACCAAGATCGAGGGCGAGACGGGCGCTTCCCTCACGGTAACCGACGACCTTGAGGGCAAGTACATCAGGGTTGAGGCAAACGCTGGCGTTAACACGGTGAACAAGACCACTTCCAGCAAGGTCAAACAGGCCGGTGCGGTCGAGCTTTCGGCCGTGTCCATCGTTAACACCAAGGACAACACGAGCGTCTTTGCGGTGGGGGATACTGCTAAGGCCCGCGCCAAGGAGAAGGGCGGCGCGTACGGCGCGTTCGTCGACGCGAGCAAGCTCAACTATCAGTGGCAGAGCTCTGACACCAAGGGCGGCACGTATACCGATATCGCGGGCGCCACGGGTGAGACCCTCGAGCTTACCGACGCTTTGGGTGGTAAGTACCTCAAGTGCAAGGTGTCCTCGAAGATCGGCTCTTCGAGCTTGGCCAACTCGACGGGCGCTCTCGTCGCTGCTGCTGGTTCAATTAATGTCACGAGCGTGACTATGAGCCCGACTTCGGACAAAGTCGAGGTTGGTTCCACGATTACGGCGACCGCCAAGGCGGGCTCCACCGACGTTACCTCCGACTCGCATGTCACGTGGCAGTGGTACAAGGGCAAGTCGAATACCGCCAGCTCGTGTAACACGCCTATCGAGGGTGAGACCGGTAACACCCTGACGGTGACCGCCGCCCTTAAGGGCTGGTACGTCGTGGCCAAGGCCAACGGCGGCTATGGCGAGCAGAAGCCGTACTATGCGGCGGGTCCTGTCTCCGTCGCTGGCCAAGTTGAGCTTTACGACGTGCAGTTCGAGGGCTCTCCCGCCACCAACGGCGTACATGTGGGCGATACGCTCAAGACTAAGGTGCGCAAAAAGGACGGCTCCAACTATCACTATATCGACCGCACCGATAATGTGACCTACCAGTGGCAGTATGCAAACAGCAGCTCGAGCTACGACTCCGCCTATACCGATATCCCCGGTGCTACCGAGGCCACCTATACCGTTGACGCCGCCTATGCCGGCAAGTATCTGCGCGTGAAGGTGACGAGCGAAAACACCGTTTCCAGCACGCAGAAGAAGAGCTCCTACGGCGGCACGCAGTCCGTTGCCCCGCTCGGCCCCGTGACGCTTAAGGGTCAGTACAAGCTGGCGGGCATTGAGCTTGCCGATAAGAACGTTACGCTGAGCGTGGGTTCAAAGATCACGCCGAGCGTGCAGGTTCCGGGCAGCTGGTCGGGCTCGACGAAGGACGTGCCCGACGATGCCGAGCTCACCATGGCGTGGTATGCCAAGGGCGAGGGCGATGCCGACTGGACCGAGCTTACCGCCGGCATCGATACGACCGATGGCAGCCTGACCATTTCGGACGCGCTTGTTGGCAAGCGCATCAAAGTTACGGCGAACGCTCTCGACAACACGGTTGAATGGGTTTCGTCCGACAGCGTTACCGCGGCGGGGGAGTATAACCTGCTGCGCGTGACCACTACGCCGCAGATCAATAGTGATTCGACCCATCTCGTTTCGGGCGATAGCGTCAAGGCGACGGCGCAGGCTAAGCGCGCTGACGGCTCGACCACCAACGGCATTGACGTGACCACTCAGGCGGCTGTTGCCTGGTATGCGGCGGACGATGCGAAGGCTCCGGAGGCCGACTGGACGCTGCTGTCCGATATGTCGGGCGCCGAGGCGACGGTCTCGGCATCTGCTGCTGGCAAGTATCTGAAGGCTGTCGCCACGAGCGGCAGCTCGACGGTCGAGCTCGTCTCTGCCAATCCCGTGATCGTCGCAGGCTCTCTTGAGGCCGCAGTCCAAAAGCTCAACGATGCCAATAAACAGATCGCCGTTGATTACAGCGCTAAGGGCGGCAACGTCAATGACGCACTGAAGGCGCAGCTTGCCGATTTGGGCTTTACCGATATTGACGTCAAGGTCTCCGAGGGTGGCGTTGCCTTTAAGGCCGAGGACGCCAAGGCTACGGTCGGTATCTCCGACGCCCAGGATAAGACCAATGGCAATGTGACGTTCTTCTTCATTGACCCCAACGACTACACCGGTTACAACATCGACGGTCTGCGTAACGCCGATGTGGCGTTTGAACTGTCGCGCGATGGCAAGACCGAGTATTACCTGCCCAACAAGTCCGTGCAGGTTGCTTGGGACGAGGCTAAACTGCAAGACCTTCTTGACGGAGCCGCCGAATCCCTGCAGATTGGCTACGCGTCGGGCGAGTCCGCCGATGGCGTGACCCAAAATGTCACGCTTCCGTACAAGGCGGGTTCCGCAAAGAAATTCTCTGTTGAATGGACAAGCTCCGACACCGAGCGCCTGTTTGTTTCTGGTTATAGCTGGGAAGATAAGACGGGTAAGGTTTCGCGCGCATCGAGCGATCGAGACGTGACGCTGACCGCCAAGGTTACGGTTACGAGCGGCGACATCAAGCTTGCCGGCTCGCATGACTTTGTCGTGACGGTCAAGGGCGATCCCGAGAAAGTCAACGCCGACAAGAAGGCACTGCAGGAGAAGGTCGATGCGGCCTTTATCTACGACAATATCAAGTACTCCGGCACCGACACGGTCGCCAACAAGGACGGCCTAACCGCCGACCTGCAGATGCCGCGCACGAGCGCGCTCAATATCGACGGCAAGTACTACAAGGTTGAGTACTCTGCGAGCACCGATGACATCACGTTCAACGGTTACAAGGGCACGGTCTATCAACCGTTGCCTGGTGCCAAGGCCGCAAACACCAAAATCACCCTCACGGTGACCGACAAGTCGAACTCCGAGGTCACGGCTAGTAAGACCCTCGACTTTGCAATTGCCCCGCAGGATCAGGGCGAGCTCGATGCCGAGCTGTTCCACCTGAGCCTTGCAAAGTCAACATTCTCTCAGGGAATTCTTGACGGGCAGGATGCGTCCAATGTAACGGGGAACTTGCATGCGCCGTTGAAGGTGTACGGTCAGGGATATGCGGTTAACTGGTGCTATTCCTCCGAAGAGGCTGCAGGCCACTACGGCTTCGTGTTTAGCGAGCTCCCCGGTGGCACGGAGAACACCTATCGTTTGCTCAAGTCGAGCAAGCCGAGTGTTATCGCGCATGAGAACCTTATCCTCACTCAGCCCGAATACAACACGAAAGTCACGATTAGCGGCCGTCTGAAGAGTGAGCGTTTTGCCCGTTATGCCGAGCGCTATCCCGACAATTCGGACTACGCGGTACTTGCCGGCTTGGATGTTTCTGCGACGGTAAACGTCAAGGGAACGACGGGGCTCGACAACCCGAACGAGGGCAAGACCATTGCGGTGACGGCCAAGGTCACGGGCGTTTCCGCAAGTGACGCCGGCGGCAACTACACCGAGCAATCGGTGGTACCCTTGACCGAGCTTACGCTTCCCGCCGACGAAGACACGACGGCCGAGTCGGTGCTCGAGCAGCTTATGACGGCTGCCGGTTGTACGAACCTCGAAGCAAATGCATGGGGTCTTACGAGTGCGACGATGCCCGATGGCCGCGTGCTGAGCACAACGAGCGTCGCGCCGTACAGCTACTGGTCGTTCTTTGTAAACAATGGGTATGCGAGCGTCGGTGCCCCGAGCTATTTCCTTAAGAACGGCGATTGCGTCGAGTTCCGTTACGTTAAGGGTGACGGCATGCAGAAGCCCTCGACGGCTCCTGCTACTAATCCCGGAACGGAGCATCCCGATGTCGATGCGGCATGGAATGGTTTTGCGAACGGTGGCTCGGGATCCTCGACGGACGCCCTTACGCCTACAACAAAGACCGATACGCCTTCTTGGGCACTTAATCTTCTGACCGAAGAGCAGCAGAAGGCAGGTGCAAGCGCCTCTGCGTCTGACCCCATTGTCGCGAACGGAAAGGTATACCTTGTCACGGGTGCATCGGTGTGGAATGGAAAGACGTGGAATGCGGTCCTCAACGAGGTTGACCCCGAGACGGGTTCCGTCGTGCGATCTCTTGAGCTTGGCTCTTCCATGGATACCACCTGCCGTCCTGTTATTGCGCAAGGCATTATTTTGATTCCGCTTTCCGGCGGCTATCTGCAGGCTGTTTCGGCGAAAACGTTTGAGACGCTTTGGTATTCCGATGCATTTACGAAGCAGAACCTGTCTTCGTTGACCGTTGACGGCGACTACGTCTATATCAACACCCTTGATTATTGGTCTGCCAATGGCAATGACGTGCAAAACGGTACGGTCAGGCGCATCAATATTCACACGGGCGCCATCGCCGGTAGCGTCTCCGTCGCTGACGGAGGTTACTACTGGTCTGGCGGCCTGATGGTAAATGGCTACTATGTCGTTGGCGGCGACTATGGCCAGGTGCGCGTATATTCTGCCGATCTGTCAAAGCTTGTTGGTTCGATTAAGCTGTCTGGTGGCAACATCCGTTCGGCGCTTACCGTTCATGACGGCTATATATATGCTGTTACGCGCGACGATGGTACGTTGCACAAGCTGACCATTGGTTCCGATGGTTCCATTACTGAGGCCGCGAAAGTTCAGTTTGCCGCTTATTTGACTTCGACACCCGTTTTCAGTGGTAAGTATGCTTTTATTGGCGGGACAACCGTGAGCAATTGGAAGGCTAAGGCCAAG
>DBEWTR010000168.1:0-10607 GCA_048205775.1 Collinsella sp.
TTGAAAGCGCAAGCGAGGCCGCACCACGCGCCGCGCACCCTTTCCAATCGATTTCGGCACCCCGCGCGTACGACGCGCCGAGGCTGCGCCATTACAATGGAGCGGATTCGCCAAATGCAAAGGAGCCGCTATGCCTATGTGCCCGCTGGTCGATTGCCATACCCACACCTCGTTTTCGGACGGCCATGCCTCATTTGAGGACAACGTCCGCGCCGCTGTCGCCGCCGGCTGCCGCGCCATGGTCTCGACCGACCATCTCACCCTACCTGCCAGCATGGATGCCAACTGCGAGGTGCAGGTCGTCGAGGGCGACCTGCCGGCACATCGTCTGGCTTTTGAGGACGCTCGCAATCTTGCCGCTCAGATTGCGCCAGAACTCACCTTTATCTACGGTTTCGAATGCGATTGGTACGAGGGCTGCGAGCCTTTGGTTGAGCGCTGGTCCCAGGGCGCCGTCGTGCGCCTGGGCAGTGTGCACTGGATTGGCAACCCAGGCGATATCATGGCCGGTGCCGCGGGTACGGCGGGAACGGAGGACGTCGCTCGTCCCGATACGCCCGATTCGCGCTGCGGCTGGATCGACGATGACACCAACCTGCACGTTTGGGAAAACCTGGGGGTACGCGGCGTGTGGGAGCGCTATGTCGATGACTGGTGCCGCGCCTGCGAGAGCCCGCTCAACTTTGATGTGATGGCTCACCCCGACCTGGTCATGCGCTTTTCGAAGGAAGGCTTTGCGCCCGATTTTGACCCCGCACCGTTTTGGCAGCAGATGGCAGAGTGCGCGCACGATACGGGCCGCCGCGTTGAGGTCTCGACGGCCGCACCGCGCAAGGGCTTGGGCGACTACTACCCCGCAACCGGTCTTTTGCGCTGCTTTGCCCATGCCGAAGTGCCGATCACCTTTGGCTCGGACGCGCACCGCGCCTGCGATATCTGCTGGAACATCCGCGAGGCCCAGGCGCACGCCTACGACTGCGGTTATCGAACCTTCGACATCCCCCACGCCACCGGCGAATGGGAATCCACGCCCCTCGCCTAGCCATCCCTTCATAAGTTGCGGTGAAATAGGGATTGTTTTGCTTGATGAAGCGCTTAAACAGTCCCTATTTCACCGCAACTTCCATGACCCCGTTACACCAACAAAGACTGTCCCAAACGACTAGTGGCGGCGGGCGTTGAGTTCGCCGGCCAGCTCGTCGAGGGTGATGCCGTAGCGCTCGAGCGTCACGAGCAGGTGGTAGACCAGGTCGCCGGCCTCGTAGCGGATGTGATCGTGATCGTTATCCTTGCAGGCCATGATCACCTCGCTCGCCTCCTCGGCAAGCTTCTTGAGCAGCTCGTCCTCGACGTCGGTCAACAGACGAGCGGTGTAGCTCTCCTGCGGCGATGCGTCGCGACGGCCGTGAATCACCTCGGCGAGCCCCGTCAGCGTCTCACCGATATTTCCATCCTGAACGTTTGCGGTGCGCACACCCATAGTTCAATCCTTTCTGGTTGGCCGAGCGTCTAATCGAGCGCCCGCCCTACGCGAGTTTCTTAAAGAAGCAGGTACGGTTGCCGGTATGGCAGGCCGGACCCGGCGAGTCAACCTTGACCAGCAGCGTATCGCTATCGCAGTCGGCCCAAAGCTCCTTGACCTCCTGCATATTGCCGCTCGTCGCGCCCTTGTTCCAGAGCTCCTGGCGACTGCGGCTCCAAAACCACGTGGTACCGGTCTTGAGCGTCAGCCCCACCGACTCCTCGTTCATCCAAGCAACCATAAGCACCTCGCCGGTGTCATACTGCTGAACCACACAAGGAATCAACCCACGGGCGTCGTATTTCAGCTCGGTAGCATTTACCACCTCAGTCATCATTCCTCCCAAGTAATTACCGTGAACATCGCAGGTCGGCGAGGCTTGCCCAGGTGCCGCAGGTTGCCGCGAAAGAGGAGCGACGCGTACTTTGGTACGCGAGCGACGGTTTGAACGGCAAGATGCGGTGCCTGGACAAGCCGCAGCGAAGCCCGCAGCATTAGAAGTCCAACCTCACAGGAATACCTTGAGAGGCCATATACTCTTTGACTTCGCGAATGCTGAACGTCCCAAAGTGAAAGACGCTCGCCGCCAGCACGGCATCGGCCTCGCCCTCAATCACGCCCTCGGCAAAATGCTCGAGCGCGCCCACACCGCCGCTCGCAATCACCGGAATCGGCACCGCGCGCGCCACGGCGCGGGTGAGCGCCAGGTCAAATCCGGCCTTGGTGCCGTCGCGGTCCATACTGGTGAGCAGGATCTCGCCGGCGCCGCGACGAGCCGCCTCCTCGGCCCACGCCACCGCGTCGATGCCCGTGGCGTTGCGGCCGCCCGCCGTGAAGACCTCCCACTTGTCGGCACCGGATGCGCCAGGCAGGCCGACGCGCTTGGCATCGATCGCCACGACCACGGCCTGGCTGCCAAACGCCGCGGCGGCCTGGCTGATCAGCGACGGGTCGTGCACGGCCGCCGAGTTGAGCGACACCTTGTCGGCACCGGCTGCAACCATGGTGCGCATGCCCGGCAGGTCGCGAAAGCCGCCGCCCACGGTATAGGGAATGGCCAGCTCCTCGGCCGCATGCGCTGCCATCTCGATAGTCGTCGCACGGTTGTCGCTTGTGGCGGTAATGTCTAAAAACACGACCTCGTCCGCACCCTCGCGGTCGTAGGCACGCGCCAGCTCCACCGGATCGCCCGCATCGCGCAGGCTCACAAAGTTGACACCTTTGACCACACGGCCGTCCTTGACGTCTAGACAGGGAATTACGCGTTTAGTAAGCATGGGCTACTCCTCCCCTCGGGCGGCGACCAGTGCCTGGGCCAGCGTAAAGTTGCCCTCGTAGAGCGCACGGCCGGTAATGGCACCCTCAATAGCATCCTCACCCACCGCAGCCAGCGGGCGAATGTCATCGAGCGTAGAGATGCCGCCCGAAGCCACGACAGGAAAGCCCGCGACCTTGGCAACATGGCGATACGCCGCCACATCGATGCCCGTCTGCATGCCATCGCGCGCGATGTCGGTATACACCAGATGCTTAAAGCCCAGCTCGGAAAGCTGCGCCACGGCATCGTCGAGCGCCACACCCGCGCCGTCGCGCCAGCCGTTCACCTTGACCTGGCCGTCGCGTGCGGCAATGTCAGCCACCAGCAGCTCGCCAAAGCCTTGGGCCGCCACCTCGGCAAAACCCGGCTCGGTCACGAGCACCGTGCCTAGTGCGATGCGGCGCGCACCGTAGCCGGCCAACTCGTCGATGCGCGCGAGCGAGCGGACGCCGCCGCCCACGTCCACGGACAGACCGTCGACGCCGCAGATGGCCTTAATCGCCGCTGAGTTGGCAGCGCATGCGTCCTCGTCCTCGCCAAAGGCGGCGGACAGGTCGACAACGTGCACCCAGCTCGCGCCCTGCTCGGCAAAGGAGCGGGCGACGGCCACGGGGTCGTCGGAATATACCTTGCAACGGCTGCGGTCGCCGTGCTCCAGGCGCACGACCCTGCCGCCGATCAAATCGATTGCGGGAAACAGGATCATCGGCCAACCTCCTCGACGATGTTGACGAAGTTCTTAAGGATGCGCTGACCCAGCACAGAGGATTTCTCGGGATGGAACTGACAACCCCACACGTTACCGTGGCGCACGATGCACGGGAAGCTCCGCGTATAGTGCGTGCGCGCCAGCACATCGGCGGCATCGGCATCGTCGGTCACCGCGTAGCTGTGGGTGAAGTACATGTTGGCGCCCTCGGCAAAACCGGCGAGCAATGGATCGGCCGCACCAGAGGGCGTCATGTGCACCTGATCCCATCCCACGTGCGGCACCTTCAGACGGCTCGACTCCAGGCGCGTGCACGAACCGTGCATAATGCCCAGGCCATCGACCCAAGGGCCGTCGGTATGGTCGGGGGCGTTGCCGTCGGCGACCGCGCCCTCGTCCGCAGGCACACCCTCGTTGCCGCGCTCAAAGAATAGTTGAAGGCCCAGGCAGATGCCGAGCAGCGGAGTTCCGGCGGCAACGGCGTCGAGCACCGCGTCCGCCTCGCCGCTCTGGCGCATAAAGGCGATCGCGTCATAGAACGCGCCCACGCCCGGGATGACCAGGCCGTCAGCGTTGCAGATCTGCTCCGGATCGTCCGACGTGCAGGCAGCGGCACCGGCGCGCGCAAGCCCGCGCACGACGCTCGACAAGTTGCCCTTGTGGTAGTCGACCACCACGATCTTCGGTTCGCCCACGCGACCCCTCCACTTCTCATCATCCAAAACCACCACAAAGGGGACAGGCACCTTTGTGGTGGTTTTTGCCTTTGTTGCGGTTACAGCGAGCCCTTGGTGCTGGGGATGCCCTGCACGCGGGGATCCAGCTCACAGGCGTGGCGCATCGTGCGGCCCACGGCCTTAAAGGCGGCCTCGATAATGTGATGCGAGTTGCCGCCCGCCAGCTCGCGCACGTGCAGCGTGAGCTTGGCGTCGCGCGCAAAGGCGTAGAAGAACTCGACGGCCAGCTCGGTATCGAAGCTGCCCACGCGCTCGGTCGGCACGGGCAGCTCGCAGTAGGCCTGGCCGCGGCCCGAAATATCAACAGCAGCCATCACGAGCGTCTCGTCCATGGCGATCGCCGCGTCGGCAAAGCGCGTAATACCCGCCTTGTCGCCCAGCGCCTGGCAAAACGCCACGCCCAGCACAATACCCATGTCCTCGACGGTGTGGTGCGCATCGACCTCCACGTCGCCTACCGCGTGCACCGTCAGATCGAACAGACCATGGCGGCCAAAAGCGTTGAGCATGTGGTCGAAAAACGGCACGCCGGTCGAGATATCGCACACGCCAGATCCGTCCAGGTCGAGCTTTACGACAATGTCGGTCTCGCCCGTCTTGCGGGTTACCTCGGCATAGCGGTCCATCTACATCTCCTCCTTCACCAGCGCGGCAAACGCAGCCAGCACCTCGTCGTTTTCCTGCGGGGTACCCCCGGTAATGCGCAGGCAGTCCGCGAGCCCCGGCGCATAGCTAAAGTCGCGCACCAAAATCGAATACTCGTCGCGCAGACGCTCGCGCACGTGCGTGGCATGCGGCGTGCGCACGAGCACAAAGTTCGCCGCGCTCGGCCACGCCTCCACGGGCAGACCCTCGGCAGCCATTGCGTGCAGGGCACACAGTTCGCGCTCGCGCTCGGATGCAACCTGTGCCACCACGGGCGCGTACGCATCGCGGGCACGCACGCAGGCAAGCGCGGCGGCCTGGCTCAGCACGTTGACCGAATAGATCTGGCGAATCGCCGCGAACACATCGATGACCTCGGGCGCCGCGATCACATAGCCCAGACGCGTGCCGGCGGCGCCGAACGCCTTGGACAGCGTATGCAGAATCACCAGGTTGGGATGCTCGGCGATAAGGCCTTGCGCCGTGGTTGCCGTGCCAAACGAATCGTCGGCAAACTCAACGTAAGCCTCGTCGACCATCACCATGCCGGGACACGCATCACACAGGGCCTCGACAAAGTCGAGCGGCGCCACATCGCCCGTGGGATTGTTGGGCGAGGTCACGATGGCGAGGTTGCACTCCGGCGCCGCCGCGAGCACAGCTGCCTGGTCGAGCTCAAAGGTCGCGGGGTCGCGCCACACGTCGCGCACCTCGGTCTGACAGAGCGATGCAAAGAACGCATACTCGCTAAAGCACGGCGGACAGTTGAGCAGGGTCCGCCCCGCGCCGCCAAACGCCAGCAGGTAGTTATAGAGCAGCTCGTCGCCGCCGTTGCCCACGCAGATATTCTCGCGTGTCACGCCATGCCAGGCGGCCAGCTCGTCGCGCAGGTCGTTGGACATGGGATCGGGATAGCGGTTGAGCGGTGTGGCGGCAAGCGCCGCATCAACCGCCTCGCGCACGCCGGCAGGTACGGGATGGGTGTTCTCGTTGGCCGAAAGGTTGATGCGCGTGGGCGTAAAGTTGGGATCATAGGACTCGATGCCGGCCAGGTAGGGCTGGACAAGCTCCTTCATGCGAGGCGTCAGCTCGGCCATATTAGGCCTCCTTGCCGGTCGGGGCGCCATCCGCGCCCGCAGCCGCCGTCAGGTCCACGCCCTCGGAGACCGTCGCGGTCGCATCGCCCGGCCAGGCAACCTTGGTCAGGTCGGCCGCGGCCAGCGACGCGGCACTTACGGCATCCTCGCCCTGCTCCAGCACGCGGCGGCGCAGTGCGGCCGAAAGTGCGTGCGCCCATAGACCCTCGGCCTCGGCCAGACGCTGCGTAGCAGGAGCGTCGGAGAGCAGACCTTCGGGCGTATAGCAAATGACGCTCGAGCGCTTAACGAACTCTTCGACCGAAAGCGGGTTGGAGAACATGGCCGTGCCGCCGGTCGGCAGCGTGTGGTTGGGACCGGCGACGTAATCGCCGAGCGGCTCGGAGCTCCAGGCACCCACAAAGATGGCACCGGCGTTGCGAATGCCGCCGAGCAGGCCCATCGCGTCCTTGCAGTGCAGCTCAAGGTGCTCAGGCGCCACGGTGTTCACGGCCTCGACGGCGGCAGCCATGTCGGCGGCGACCACGATGGTGCCCTCGTTATCGAGCGAGGCGCGCGTGATCTCGGCGCGCGGGGACTGCGCCACCAGAATGTCGATACCCGCCTCGACCTCGCGCGCAAACTGCTCGTCGCAGGTCACCAGATAGCAGGCTGCCAGCGGATCGTGCTCGGCCTGCGCCATCAAGTCGGCCGCGACCACCATGGGCTTGGCCGTGGCATCGGCCAACACGCAGACCTCGGAGGGGCCAGCGACCATGTCGATGCCCACGTCGCCCGAGACAATCTGCTTGGCAGCGGCAACAAAAGCGTTGCCCGGACCGGTGATTTTATCGACGCGCGGAATGGTCTCGGTACCGTACGCCAGCGCGGCCACGGCCTGAGCGCCGCCCACCATATAGATCTCATCCACGCCGCCGAGCTTGGCTGCCGCGAGCGTGTAGGGGCTGATCAGGCCGTCCTTTTGCGGCGGGGTCACCATGACCACGCGCTCAACGCCGGCGACCTTGGCGGGAATGGCGTTCATAAGCACGGTGGAAGGGTACTGTGCACGACCGCCCGGCACATAGATGCCGGCCGCAGCAAGCGGGGTCACCTTAACGCCGAGCATCGTGCCGTCCGCACGCGTGGTAAACCAGCTCTGCTCGACCTCGCGCTGGTGGAACTCGCGAATCTGGCGTGCAGCCTTTTCGAGCGCCGCGACAAAAGCCGGGTCGAGGCCTTCGAGCGCGGCATCGATCTGCTCTTGCGGCAGACGGAAGCTCTGCAGTTCAACGCCGTCAAAACGCTGACAGTAATCGCGCACCGCGGCATCGCCGTTGGCACGCACGTTGGCCACGATATCGCGGGCGGCGTCAACAATTTTTTGCGGTAGCACGCCCTTGCGGTTGAGCTGATTGGTAACGAGACGCTCGCCGGGAGCAAGTTTGATGGTCTTCATATCGGTATCCCCTATCGGTCGAGATTGTGTTCGAAAAACGAGAGGCCGGGCGGCGGCGCCAATTGGCCCGCAGCCCGTACGTTGGGGCGCCCGTGCGCGCTCGCGCTATTGTGCCGAGCCCGCGACGGGCTCAAAATGCTTGTCCTTCACGGCCGCCACCAAGCGATCTGCCAGATTGCGCACGCGCGGATCCAAGCGAGCGGCACCCGGGTTGACAAAGAAGCGGGCCGTGCAGTCCATAATGCGGCCGGTGATGACCAGGTCGTTGTCGCGCAGGGTGGCACCCGTGGCGGTAATGTCCACGATGCGATCGGTCATACCGACAATGGGGCCCAGCTCGATGTTGCCGTGCAGCGAGACGATATCGGCGTTCACGCCGCGCTCGGCATACCAGGCACTCGCGATGCGCGGGTACTTGGTTGCCACGCGAAGCGAACCGCGGCGGGCATAGTTTCGCTCGGCCTGCCCGGCGCGCCATGCGGGCTCCGCCTCGATAAAGGTGCACAGGCCATAGCCCAGGTCGACCAGCTGCAGCAGGTTGAGGTCTGCCTCGATGAGCGAGTCCCAACCGCAGATGCCGCAATCGGCACCACCGCAGCCCACAAAGGCAGGCGCATCGCTGGGACGCACGATGACAAACTCGATATCGCCGACCGCGCCCTCGCCGGCACGCGTGTCGCGGCCGCGCACGATCAGGTGACGGCCGGGGTCACGCAGCTCGGAGACGTCCAGGCCCGCGATCTCAAGCACGCCGAGCGTGTCGGCCTTAAGCGAGCCCTTGGGCACGGCGATGCGCAGCGGGCCCTCAGCGCCACGGCCCGCGGCGTGATCGCCGTCGGAAGCGGCATCCTCGGCCGAGGTGCGCGCGGCCTCCAGGCGCTCGAGCGAAAAGGCGAAGCCCGCCGCCGGCACCTCGATACCGTCGCCAAATGCGCCGGTAAAGATGGAGTCGTAGCGACCGCCCGAGCCCACCGGATCGGGCAGGCCGCCGGCATAGGCCTTAAAGACCAGGCCCGTGTAGTAATCGAAAGAGTTCATGATGGAGAAGTCGAATGACAGCACCTGGGCGTCCTCGGGTGCCAGGCCCTCGACCAGGGCACGCAGCTCGCGCGTCAGCGGCGCGACGATACCGGCGGCCTCCAGCAGCGTGTCCACGCGGTCGAGCACCTCGGCACCGCCGTGCAGACGCGGCAGCTCGCAAATGGCGGCCTTGACGGCATCGGACTCGACGCTTGCCGCCACGCGGGCATCGAGGCCCACAAAGTCGTTGGCGTGCACGCAGCGCAGGGCCTCGGCGGCCAGTTCGCAATCCTCGCACGCCGCGAGCAACTCCTTAAACGGACGCACGCTACCTGCGATAATGCGTGCATCGGGCAGTGCCAGCTTGCGCACCGCCTCCGCCACCAGCGAGACGATCTCGACATCGCCCGCGGTATCGCCCGCACCGATAAGCTCAAAGCCCAGCTGTGTAAACTGGCGCGAGCCGCCGGCATTGCGCTGGCACTCACGAACCACCGGCGCCTCGTAGCGAAGGCGCAGGGGCAGGTCGGCCGCGCGCATGCGGGTCGAAACCAGACGCACGATCGGCAATGTGTTGTCGGGACGGACCACCAGCAGGCGGCCATCATCGTCAAAGAGCTTAAACGGCGTGTCCGCGATGCGGCCGCCCTCCTCGAGCGAACCCTTGTCCTCGAGCAACGGCGTTTCGACCGGCAGGTAATGATGCTCCCTAAAGCAGCCCTTCACCGTCAGCGCAATCTCCTCGCGCGCCTGAGCCTCCTCGGGCAATATGTCCCGAAATCCCCACGGTGTGGCCGTCATCTGGTGAGCCTCCTCATGCTGTGTTTCATATAGAGCAGAAGACCGGCATAGCTCCGCCGGTCTTCTGGGTACTTTAGCATACTAGAGTGTTTGCGGGGAAAATCGTCCTCCTCGGCTCACACCGTATTCATTTGGAAACATAGGAGCGGATTGTCGCAACCCAACCCCACCTAGACGTCAATCGCACGACGATACTCTGCCATTACCTGCGCATCGGCAGCTGCGGGGTCGGCAAAATAGCGCCAGTCATAGGTCTCGGCCGAAACAACTCCGCGATAGCCGCGCGCCACCAGCCTATCCAGGTCGGCGCGCATATTGCGGTCGCCGTCACCCCAGGCAAGATGCGTCGTGCCATCTGCCGCAACATCGACAAAATGCACGTGGGCGACATCATCGCCAAGCAGATCGAAATAATCGTCGATGGTATCCCCCGCCACCGCCATAGCGCCCAAATCCAGACACGCCTTAAGTGCCGGATGATCAACTGCCTCGATCATGCGCTTCGTATCGGCCGCCGAGTTCACGATCATCGACTCAACCGGCTGTAGGGCCTCGAGCACCAGTCGCACGCCGCGCTCTCCCGCATGCTCGGCAATCGCACGCAACATCGAGGCGCTGCGACCCCACGCGTCCTTGATCGGCTCGTTCAAAAATGCCCAGCCGCTCGAGACCATGACCTGCTCGGCTCCAAGTTCCGCCGCGATATCCACAACGTTCTTAAAGTACGCGAGCGTGCGGGCACGCGCCTCATTCCCGCGCGCCGCGATATTCCACGGCTTGGGGTTGTTCTGTTCGGGACAAAGCCCCACAATCCGAACCCCATACCGCTGCGACAGCTCCCGTACCCGCTCGAGCGAATCGTATCCATGGCAATCGACATACAGATGCATCGCCCCGGTCCAAAGCTCGCAACACGTGTAGCCCGAAGCCGACGCAGAAGAAAAGAACTCCTCAAGATCAAAGTAGCGATGGCTGATATTCATGACGGCAAGCTGGGGGTAGCTCATAATTACTCTCCAACCCAAACGGGGCCCGTTCCATGTAGGAGCGGGGCCCAATTACACAAACGTTATTTGCTCTTAGTAATCGAACTGGTGATAGTAACGACGATAGTTCAGGTTGTGCTTGGTGACCGTCTCGTAGTAAGCGGCAAGGCGATCGGTGATCAGCGAGGAGAGGATCCACGGGGAGACGATGACGCGGAACTCGTCGTCAAGGCCGGGGATGGCGAACTCGGCGGTGTCGATGATGTTGATGTCGGTGTCGCCGGTCACGCCGCGGGTCAGGAACGCGCGGACGCGCTCGTCGAGCTTGCGGTTC
>DBEWTR010000190.1:0-2392 GCA_048205775.1 Collinsella sp.
AACCTTGGCACCCGAATCCTGGGCCAAGCGAAGCACCTGCTCATACTGCGGATAGGCCACATGCACGTCAACCGGCACGACACTCGTCATCTCGACGATCTGCCCGGACTCCTGAGCCGAGGCCACCGCCGCCTGCGTCGCCGCGGTATAGGCGCGCACCAAGCCACCAGGACCCAACAGCGTGCCGCCAAAATAGCGCGTCACCACGCAGCAAACATTTTTGAGCCCCGCGCCGCGCAGCACCTCGAGTGTCGGCATACCGCTCGTTCGGCTCGGCTCACCATCATCGCTCTGGCGCTCGCGTCCATCGACCAAAATCCACGCGGGAACATTGTGTCGAGCGTCGTAATGACGCTTGCGAACCATCTCAATAAAGGCATTCGCCTCGTCCTCGGACTCAATATGGACCAGCTGGGCAATAAACCGGCTCTTGCGGTCCACAAACTCGCCCGAAGCCTCAATATTCGATTGCAGAGTAAAATAGCTGTCCAACAAAGCCCCTCAAACACAAGCAAAGCAACAAACAGCCTCAATAATACGGCAAAGACCGTATCGATTGTCAGGGTAACAAAAATGCCAAGTGGGCCTATAAGCCGGGTTCTGTCGTGAACGGTCATTTATCTTGTCTGCACGTTACCGTGCAGCTCCACGCACGCTACCCGAACGCGGACCGGGCCGGCCCATAGCGTTCCTATTCGCGCTTGCTCCGGATGGGGCTTGCCAAGCCGCCGTGTTGCCACGACGCTGGTGGTCTCTTACACCACCGTTTCAGCTTTTCCCTTTACGCCTTGCGGCGCAGGTGGGAGTCTTCTTTTCTGCGGCGCTTTCCGTCGGATCACTCCGCCCGGCCGTTAGCCGGCATCCCGCCCTCTGGAGCCCGGACTTTCCTCACGCGTACTGCAAGCAGCACATCGCGCGACCGTCTAGCCCACTCAGCAGTGCAAGAGTGTAGCACACCGTTGCCGCAGGCAATGGCACAACACAAGCGTTCGACACGATAAACCAAGAACCACGCTATGCAGTACAATAGGGTTGTCGATGGGCAATGTCGTCAGTCGAGACGCGACCGCGCTCCGCACCCCTCCGTCTACTCGGTGCGTTCCCGCCTCCTCCCCGAGGCGAGATGTCGGCATTTTTTCATTCACCGACAACCCAATAGCCTGTGGACAGCCCGGGTAGCATCGCGTGCATCAGCAGCGAAAGCAAAAAGGGACCCGTCCATTGCGGACGGATCCCTTAAAACAAGTGATCGTCAAACCGATTTACTCGGCGTCGGTCTCCTCGTCCTTCTTCTCGGAAGGAAGCGGGGTAACCTCGATCTCGACGCCCAGAGTCTCAGCAGCGGACTTCATGGACAGAGAGATACGACGACGGTCGAGGTCGATCTCCATGACCTTGACCTGAACCTTGTCGCCCACGTGGGTGACCTGAGAAGGCTGGTCGACGTGCTTGTTGGCCATCTCGGAGATGTGCACCAGGCCCTCGATGCCCTCGCCCAGGTCGACGAAAGCGCCAAACGGGACAAGCTTGGTCACAGTGCCCTCGACGATAGCGCCGACGGGGCACTTCTTGACCAGTGCACGCCACGGATCCTCGGTGGTCTGCTTGAGACCCAGGGAGATGCGCTCGCGGTTGAGATCGACGTCGAGAACCTCGACCTCGACCTCCTGGCCGACCTTGACAACCTCGGAAGGATGGTTGACGTGGTTCCAGGAGAGCTCGGAGATGTGGATGAGGCCGTCGATACCGCCGAGGTCGACGAAGGCGCCGAAGTCGACGATGGAGGAAACGGTGCCCTGGAGACGCATGCCAGACTTGAGCTTGGACAGGATCTCGGAGCGCTCGGCCTTACGGGACTCCTCGAGCACGACGCGACGGGAGAGGACAACGTTGTTGCGGTTGCGGTCCATCTCGATGACGCGAGCCTCGATGCGGGTGCCCATGTAGGAGGTGAGGTCCTTGACACGACGGAGGTCGACGAGGGAAGCGGGCAGGAAGCCACGCAGGCCGATGTCGAGGATCAGGCCGCCCTTGACAACCTCGATAACCTCGCCTTCGACGTTCTCGCCGGAGTTGAACTTCTCCTCGATGCGGTTCCAAGCACGCTCGTACTCGGCACGCTTCTTGGACAGGACCAGACGACCGTCCTTGTCCTCCTTCTGGAGAACCAGAGCCTCGATGGGATCACCGAGTGCAACGATGTCTGCAGGGTTAGCGTCCTTGCGGATGGACAGCTCGCGGACCGGGATAACGCCCTCGGACTTGAATCCGATGTCAACGAGCACCTCGTCATGCTCGATCTTAACGACAGTGCCGTTAACGAGATCGCCCTCATCAAAGTCGGTAATCGTACCGTCGATGAGGTTGTTCATCTCCTCCTCGTTGACATCGT